>NZ_PTRA01000003.1:300000-399970 GCF_002943425.1 Siphonobacter curvatus | reverse complement strand
CCTTGAATCATAGCTTGGGACTCGGGCAGATTAAAGACGGCCGAAGCCTCGGGGTTTAAGCTACTGACGGTAATGGAGAGCACATCGCCGACCTGCACACGGGGTGTGTACTGCTGAGCAATGTTGAGGGAATCAATGGTTGTATTGGGGCCTTCCTGGAAGAGCGCTAGGTTCTTCGAGGATACGCAACCCGTAAAAATACTGCTAGCTATAACTACGGCGGCTAACTTTCCAACCGCGACTAAACGTTTAGCATTCACAGCGTTAGTAGGACAATACGCTTTAAAAAAGGAGAAAAGGCTGGTTTGCATATACTGCTGGTTCAAATAAAATACAATTTTTTGTTAACTACCTAGATGAGGCACAATTGTTTCGAAAACACGAAACTTTAGTGGTAAAAAACAAGATAATTACCATAAATAACCATGACTTTTGACCTCATTTATTTACAAACCAAAGAAAATGGTGTTTTCCTAATCCTATCTCAACATAGATAGTGCAAGGAAAATATTAAAATAATACTATAATTAACTTACAGAAGCGAGCTGTTACGTAAGGGCTGCGTCTTGAGTTGCTTATAGTCCGATATGTTAAATAAGCGTTCAAAGCGGGGCAAGTCGGCCGGACGGTGCAGATCGCTACCAATAAAATCTACCCAGCCGTTTTGCAACAGGATTTTTCCCTGTTTACGGGCTTGATCGCCGTATTTACCCGTCAATGACATCGCATTGAGTTGCAAAAGGCAACCCGCCTGCCGGTGGCGCTCGAGCTCAGCCTCAAAGTTATGATAGTATTTATAGCGCTCGGGATGAGCCAAGATGGGTGTATACCCCGCGGCTTGAATGCGAAAGATGAGATCGGTCAGATGTAAAGGAGCCGAGGACCAAGCCGTTTCCACGAGCAAGTATTTTTCCGCGCCGAAACTCAGGACTTCTTTTTTATTGAGAAGATCCAGGAAGAAGTCGTCGAGCAGGTATTCCGCTGCTACCTCAACCGTCAACGGGAGGTTATGTTCCTTCACCAGCGCCTGTAGTTGTTCTTTCGCCTGAAGCAACTGCTCGGGTTTATTAGGGAAGTAATCCCTACTCACGTGCGGCGTGGTCACTACTTTTTCAATGCCCCATTCTACATACTGCTGCAAACAGGCTAGGGAATCTTCCCAGGTAGAAACGCCATCATCTACACCAGGTATTAAATGGGAATGAATGTCAACTTTCCAAAAGCAGTCTTTGACCGGTTCTTCCTCGATTGGATGGGCGGGAAAAAATCGATTTTTCAAACGCTGCCATATACTTTCAGAGCTCATGGATTTAACTATAGTACGAACATCCGAGGGGCGGGCTGCTTCCTTCTCCCGTAGAGACGAAATCCCATCACCCGTCGGAATGGGAACTGTTCCTTGTTCAACATGCGAAACTAGTTCATCAATTTCCGTATTCATAATATAGTAAGGGGTTAGATGTGTGCTTACTCCCTAGCGGCGTAAAGCTCCGTGCTTTTGAAAGCAAGCAAATCGTCCATGAGATGCGTATAAAGGCCCTTTTATCATCCGTGCTACATCCGTACGGACCTACGTAAAAATTTAAAATAATTCAATGGGTTCGAAACTCGTAAAAACCGCAATTCGTAAAAATCATCCGTTTCCCAAAGTGAGTCTAATACCTTTCATCGGTTTGCCACGAGCAAATGAACGGTTTAAACGCGCCACTAATAAGCAATGGCTTATCACCTAAAACTACGTAGATCCAGAAGTTTTGGATGTGTAGAAAAGATTTTTTTCGAAAAACCGATCGCCTATATTTTAATTAAACTTTACAGGCTTTCCATAGATTCAAGCTGGGGCAGAAGAATATTAAAAAAATTATACCAATTCAACGAAGACGTTTACAGGGGCTGTTGCAACAATCGTTAATTCCTTTTGTATCAGCCCCCTAGAACGTTTTCAGCCACATAACATTTGATATGTCACTTTTGTTATAAAAAAAATACAATTATTAGTTTCGTAGCTCCCTTCCTTTTAAGGGAGACTTTACGGGATTTATCTTGCCAAGTTAAGGACCTATCATGCGCATTCGTGCCGCTGTTTATCGCTTCTTTAAGCGGGCCATAAAAAAAGCGCTTCGTTGACAGGAAGCGCTTTTTTTACCAGATGATAAGCTTAACTTTTACATCTTTTTTGCCGGATTGCCAAAGACCGTAGCACCCGCTGCGATATTTTCAATCACGACTGAACCGGCCCCAATGCGCGCATTTTTTCCAATTTCTACGCCCGCTACAATCGTTACCCCGGCCCCAATAAAGGTATTCTCACCAATCTTTGCGCCCGTGCCAATCACACTTCCCGCACCGACTTGCACAAAATCTTCAAGTTCCGCTTCCGTATCCACGATGGCTCCCGCGTGCAGCAGACAATGGTTATTTACCTTGGAAAAGGGCTGAAGAATTACGCCAGCAGCTACGAGATTCCCATGACCCACGTGGGCATCTTCGGAAATAATGGCGGAAGGATGGACGGCATTGACGGGTTGCACCTGCCGGGTTTCGTGCAGGAATTCAACCAGACTTTTACGCTCCGTGCGGTCCTCTACCGCTACGAACGCTTCACACTTCTGGCCAATGAGCTTGGTAAAGCCTTCATTATCGGTGGCCCCAAAGACGGAAATATCCCCGATTTCGGTCCCGTGCGTGGTTTCATCATCGTCTAAAAAGCCATACACGAGCACTTGATTACGATTAAAAATATCCAGGGCGGTTTTACCCAGGGTTTTAGCTCCAAAAATGAGAACGGGATTTTCCATACGCTAGCAATTAGTCATCGATAAGGGATAAGCCCCTACCAGGCAAAAATAGTTCATACCGAAAGGATTCCCATACCTACTCTTAAACTCCATCCAGCGCAGGCCGACAAAAAATCTTGCCTTCTTTTTAACATTGTTTATTCCTTGCGTAAGTTTGCAGCTGAAAAGTCAGCCGTTTGCGCGCGTTGGCTTATCGAGAAGCGGGGAGAGACGGGCTCTGTGAACCGCTGGCAACCTATTCCATGGGGAACAAGGTGCTAATTCCTGCCCTGAAGAAGGTCTTCAGGGAGAGATAAGTGAAGCACCCTTTATGCAACGGACTACCCCATCGCCCGGGGCGGCATCTTCGCCCCACCTTCTTGTTCCTTCGTTGGTTTACATTCTGCCTTTTCGGGCTTGCTACTCTTTTTGTTGGTTGCATACGGAATATCGCTTCAGGGGTATTCAACGCTTACTCTAAATCCTATTTATTTTCTTTTCACGCATTAATTCTGCAACAACATGTCTGAATTACGTTTTGAAACGCTCCAGCTACACGCGGGGCAACAGATTGATCCCGCTACCAACGCCCGAGCCGTCCCCATTTATCAAACCACGGCTTATCAGTTCAATGATTCCGAGCACGGCGCCCGGCTCTTTGGTCTACAAGAGTTCGGTAATATCTATACGCGAATTATGAACCCGACGCACGATGTGTTTGAAAAACGCATCGCTGCGCTGGAAGGAGGCGTTGCCGCGCTATCGGTAGCCTCGGGACACGCCGCTCAGTTTATCGCCATCAATAATATTACGACCGTAGGGGACAACTTTGTGACGACTTCCTACCTCTACGGGGGTAGCTACAATCAGTTTAAGAACTCCTTTAAAAATATTGGCGTGGAAGCCCGCTTTGCCGACGGTGATAAAGTAGAATCCTTCGAGCGCCTGATTGATGAGAAGACGAAATTCTTGTACCTGGAAACCATTGGCAATCCCGGCTTTAACATTCCAGATTTTGACGCCTTTGCTGCCCTGGCGCAAAAGTACGATTTGCCCCTGATCGTGGATAATACCTTCGGTGCGGGCGGTGCCATTGCCCAGCCGCTTAAACACGGGGCCCATATTGTCGTGAGCTCCGCCACCAAATGGATTGGGGGCCACGGGACGACCATGGGCGGTGTGATTGTAGATGGGGGTACGTATAACTGGGGTAATGGCAAGTATCCACAGTTTACCCAGCCTTCGCCCAGCTACCACGGCTTAGTGTTAAATGATGTCTTCGGCGTAGGGGGTCCCTTTGGTAATATTCAGTTTATCATCCGGGCCCGGGTCGAAGGCCTGCGCGACTGGGGACCATCTCAGGCCCCGTTTAATAGCTTTTTACTCTTGCAGGGACTCGAAACGCTTTCCCTGCGCGTGGAGCGCACCAACGACAATGCGCTGGCGCTGGCCGAGTGGCTGCAGGGCCATTCCGCCGTGGAATACGTCAATTACCCCGGCCTAGCCAGCAGTCCTTACCACGAACTAGCGCAGAAGTACCTGACGCGGGGCTTTGGGGGCGTGTTGACCTTTAAGCTACGGGCGGGAAAAGACGTAGCGGACCGCCTGGTCAACCACTTACAACTCATTAGTCACGTGGCAAACGTAGGCGACGCCAAAACGCTCATTATTCATCCCGCCAGCACGACGCACTCCCAGCTTTCCGAATCCGAACAAGCCAGTGCCGGCGTGGCACCGGGATTGCTACGGGTATCGCTGGGACTTGAGCACATTGAGGATATCAAGGCCGATATCGAGCAGGCGCTGGCCGCCGCGTTGGCAGTCTAAGTCTTATACGAAAGAGCGGGTTTTGACCCGTTCTTTCGTAACGCATACACGTTTTACCATTAATGCTTTTCAAGTTGTCTGCTTTACAAATTTTTCATTACCCGCAGGAGTTTTCACTGGAATGTGGTCAGGTACTGCCCGAAATTCAACTGGCTTATCATACGTTCGGAACGCTGAATGCGGCGGCCGATAATGTGGTATGGATTTGCCATGCGTTGACGGGAAACTCGGACGTAACCGACTGGTGGAACGGCCTGGTGGGGGAAGGCAAACTGCTCGATACGCGTCAATATTTTATCGTCTGTGCAAATGTACTCGGATCCGCTTACGGCTCAACCTCAGCGCTTTCCATGAATCCCCTGACCGGAGAACCCTATTATCAGGATTTTCCGTTGATTACCATTCGGGATGTGGTTGGTAGCCTGGATTTACTGCGGCAACACTTGGGTCTTACCCGCATTCGCATGCTGGTGGGCGGCTCGCTGGGGGGCCAGCAAGCCCTGGAATGGGCCATTCAGCAACCCGACCTTTTTAAACAACTCATTCTCATTGCCACCAACGCCCGCATGTCGCCCTGGGGCATTGCCTTTAATGAATCCCAACGCATGGCCATTGAAGCCGATCAAACCTGGCAGGAGCGGCGCGCCGACGCGGGTCTGCAGGGCATGAAGGCAGCTCGGGCTACGGCCCTGCTGAGTTACCGCAGTGCGGTGATGTATGAATTTACCCAGGCGCGCGAAGAATCAGCTCTGGAACACTTCCGGGCGAGCTCGTACCAGCGCTATCAGGGGGAAAAAATTGCCAAGCGCTTTAATGCGTTTTCTTACTATACCCTCTCCCAGATGATGGATTCCCACGATGTGGGTAGAAACCGCGGGGGAGCCATGAGCGCCTTAAACCAAATCAAAGCCCAGACGCTCATCATTGGCATTCAATCCGATGTTTTATTTCCCGTAGAAGAGCAGCGGTTTCTGGCCCGCTACATTCCCAATGCTGAGCTTACCGAAATTGACTCGCTCTACGGTCACGATGGTTTTTTGGTAGAAAACGAGTTAATGACCAAAACTATCCGCACCTGGGAGTTGTCCAATCAACTGGGGGCTTTGGAGGAAGAGGAAGAGCTCATCATCCGCGACCGCGTACAAGTCGACGTTCGCAAAGGGGTGCGCGAATACATTGCCGTGGATAATATTTCGTTTCTGGCCCTGCCCTACACGATTCATTTAATCAATGGGCACCGCATTGAATCGGATGCCCTCCTTGAAAAAGTGAGCCAGGCCCTGCAGGAAAATTACGATTTTGCCCAGCTCACCCAAGAGCTCCCGCACATCTTAGCCAATTTGCGCCACATTCGCAGTTTTGATGCTACTACCCAGCGGATTTATTTGAGTGACGGTAGAAGTCAAACCCTACCCCCCAAGTTTCCATTAAAATCCCTGGATTCATAAGCATGGCCAGCAGCCTGTGTTAGCAGCACTCCTGCAAGCCTAACTCGCTAGGGCTAACCACCCGGCAGCCTTACTTCTGGCTTCGTACGTAGCAAAGTAGGCTTACGTTCCAATCAGTAGCATCGAAAGCGGGACGCGAAACCGTTTGTACCGGTTCATATGGATTCGTAGGCGTCAGGCTACGGGAAAGACCGAAGGTATCCAAGGCAACGGAGCTGGAAAGACAAGAATTACCCCCTTACAAACACAAAACCCGGATACCCTTAGAAAGGATAACCGGGAGTGCGCAAACCCATCCAATGGCGGCAGGAGAGGCTTATCAAACACTCATGGGCCGCGTCAAGCATTTCCTATCTGGAAATCTAAAACACATATGGCGGTATGAGTTATGGGGTAAACGAGAACGTTTTTCTTGGACAACGTCCTAAAGTAAATACATCCAGGAAGTAAAAGCAAGTGATCCTTTTCTCGTTTGTCAGCCAGTGCTCGTTTAATAAGGGCTAAAAAAATCGTGCTCGCGCCATAAAATGCGTACCTAGGCATGTCTATTGGCTTAGTAATCTGCGAATTACCCGGGACGTGAAAAAATCGACTTATTTTTGCAAATTTTATTGCCTACGAAGCTTCAAAAGAGGCCTACCTGGTAGTTTCCCCTACAATTTTGCCCAACCGGGGTAGTGGCTGGAGCTATTTTCTTTCCTCCTGCTCCCGCAGGCTTCTTTACTGTCTCATACCATTTCTGCAGGCATAAAACCTAAGTATTTCTTTTACTATAAATACTTTTTTAATCTGTTTTTAACCTTTAGCACTCGTATAATCCTTTGAAAAAGATAAGATTTTTTAGGCAAATCAGGTATCTTAAGCGTTTATACTTAGCATACTAGCCATTCAAAGAAAAGATAACTATTACGCAGGATTCTAGCCTTACGACTTTGCTGCCACCGGAGCTTTTCACAGAAAAAAGTGTCCAGATCACGCGCCAACCAAGGCTGGCATGGACTTTTGTTAAGAATAATATAAGACTATACGTAGCATCAGAAATGGGCTTATCAAGCGGGACTCTTACCGCTAAACCCTACACCCACTGCTTCGTATAGGGCTTATCGGTACACGATTTTACCCACGAACCTTTGCTTTAAACTGAATTATCAACGTCCATTTACCCGTATTTAACTCGTACCATCCATCCTTTACATGAGTAGACGCCGGTCGCAGGAAGCCTATCGCCTTAGGCTTTTCCCGGTCTAATGATGGTTTTATTTCCCATTGGTAATCAGGTTTACTGCCTGACCTAGTAGCTCTATGTCCGCCAACAACCACTACTAGCAAGTAACCGCCATGAAAGCTATTGTACTTACCAGCCTAGCCCTGCTAGGCTCAGATGCCCTATGGGCGCAGGATTCCACGTATTACCGCCAGAATACGCACCACTATGTCGGTGTAACCGTAGAACACAGCCTGAAGAGTGGGTATAAAATGAATCAGGACTACGATTATTACGCCACCCTCATTGAGTTGGAATACCAAAAACCCCTGATTCAAACGATTAAAAAGAACGTAGCCGTCAATTTGTTGTTACAACCCCAGTTCAACCTGGCCACCTACCGCGACTGGAAGGTAGAAACCCTGCAGGATACCTGGGAAGCGGGAGTTAACGTCGGCGTTATTTTCCACGCCTATTTAGATGATCGGTCCACCCGCCGGTACTTTACGATTTCAAGTAGCACGGGCCCCCATTACATCCATTCAACGCCCGTACGCCAGGCCCCGGGCTTTATTTTCTCGAATAATATCCGGATCGGTTTTCACTATCCCATCTACCAGCGCATCAACGCGGAAGTCAAAATTGGGGTACGCCATGTATCCAATGCGGGTTTGATTCGGCCTAACCACGGCCTTGATAATGTATTTGCGGGGCTTAAGTTGACGGTTTCGTTAGGAAAACTCGACGATGAGGACTAAGCAACGAAAAAGCCTATCCACAACATGGATAGGCTTTTACTAAGTTATTTTTTAACCCGCCAAGATTAAAAAATGAGCGAATAATTTTAATTACCCTAAATTATATACGTAGCTATAAAAGAAAAATCATTTTGTTAACAAAACTCAAATTGTGTCGACGAGTACCCATAAAACGTATATCAATCATTAATAAAATTTGTTTTATTAATTAGCCTAAAAATACAAGTATCGACATAGATTGGTTAACTAATACTTTATTCTCAAGGGTTTATACCTGGCCTCTAGCTATCTTTTGATAAGCAATTTCTCCTGCTGCACTTACTGAATAACTAGTAGCCCGCTACTTCTTCCTGCGAGCCGACTTCGGCTTATCCCTGCCAAGGGCAAAAAAAAGTCCTTACTTGCTGGGTAAGGACGATTCACTACTTACGAAAGGAAGTGTTTTAACTGCTCGAGTTGCGCCTGTCCCTGCTTTAGGGCTTCCTGCTTGGAAGACCAGCCCTGATACGTTTCGGGCCAAATCATGGTGCGATGGCGGTAGTAAAAGATTTCCCAGTGATCCCGGGCGTTTTTAGCCCGAAAGAGTTGATCGAGTACTTCTTCGACTAAAGCAAAGGACATTTTATTCAAATCTTTAGCCCAGGCTTCGTACTCCTCCTGAATCCGATCCAGACAGTCTTCGACTGAATTGGTGATGTATAGCAGGATGTCCTGCGCGGAAGCATCCCGGGAAAGGTGAATGAAAATGAAATCCGGCTTGAGGATGTCCAGGTGTTCCCGAATTTTAAAGTGCAAGGATCCCAGATACGACACGTGGAATTCCTTAAACCAGCGTAAAGGCATTTCCAGGTCCGGCAGTATGGCCATCTCCCGGAGTAACGATTCTTCAAAAGGCAAATCCTTTTCGGACACCCCTTTCAAACGACCTTCCTGCTGCATCCGATCAAAGATTCCCTGCTTGGCCTGCGCAAGTCCCTGATTGAGGGTGTCGCCCAAGGTTAAAAATTCGCGGGTAATGAACGTCCGGTATTCATTGAGGTAGACCTCATAGGTTTTATTATACGAGCCTAATGAATGGTGGGTAAGTTCAATCGTCTGCGTCGACAGGGAAGCTAACTGACGCCGGCAGGCTTCCTGGATGGAATCGAACTTTTCCTGCATGGACAGATTAGGCAAATTACGCGCCTGATCGAGTCCCTTTAAATGCTGCTGGCAGGCATTGGTTAGCTCCTGCCACACATCGTTAAACAGGCTTTTAAAAAGAGGAAAATCCGTCATATAATTCGTTCTAACTATAAAAATTAACTGGACAAGCCTATGCTACCCTTGCTCCAAGCAGTCATTTCCTGACCGTGCCAAAGCTTTTAGACAGGCGCTTTCAAATTAATCCGAAACAGAATGATCGCTGGTGATGAGTCCTTTTCTCAACGCTTTTGGATCTGCATAAAGCCTTCGTTAATGACTTTAAACTCGGGCAGGGTTGCAAACGGCTGGCCTAACTGCCGGGAGTAATTTTTCAGGTAGTGTACGCCTCGAAATAAGTTTCGAAAAAAACCCATCACTCCATAGCTTCGCCGCAGGTAATAGAGTTCAAAGATAAAGCTTAGTAAATAAACCAAGGGATACTCGGTGTTGCGGGGATTGAACCGATGACGCTCCGTAACGCTGAAGACGGGTTGGAGGAGTTGATTGCTTCCACCGCGGGTGAAATACATCAATTGACTACTACCCAGGGTCTCGATGGGAATAATCGCTACGCGTACCAGGCTTTGCTGCGTCAAAAAATGCATCAGGGGCGCGTACACCTCCGCTATTTTGTCCATCACCTGCTGGGTCCCTTCCCGGGTCCCTACGTACGTTTCTGCTTTGGTCGGAATGAAAATCACCAAACGCGGCTCGGTGAGCGCATCAAAGGCTTGGATTAAAATGTCCAGTATGGCCTGCTGATCGTGGTTACCCCGGATGTCGTTCATCAAGCTAGCCGTATCGACGGGAATGAATATAGCCGTGGAACGATCCACATAGGCGGATACACGGTCCGGATCCTCCTGCAACCATTCGCCGGGTAGATCCACAAAGCGAAGGGTTAAAAAGGGATCATCCGAAGGATGCGCAATGTCTAGGGTGTACTCGCCTACGTCGGCCGTTGACTGAATGCCATCCCGATAGCCAATGGTACCTTTACTAAGCGTAGTGACTAATTTTTGCTTTTCCTGGGTTAAGGCCTGTTCAGCCTCAGCATCTAAGTTAAATTCCAGCGGTATATGGGTAAGAAAATCTTTTTGAACGGCGTCTACTAACGAGGATAGATAGGTGGTCTTTCCTTCCCCGGAAGGGGCCAGCATGGTAATCGTAAACGTAGAATGCATACGGCGGTCATAAAGTTAATGATGCGTGAGTCTTCATGAGAGATTAACCGGCGGTACCCTCGCACCTACTATAGAGTCTAATGCAGCACTGCTGCCCATCCAGGAAAGCGTAATCTAGTTCTTAGCTGAGTAGGACATCCAGAGAGCAGTAACGAATTCTAGTTACATTTGTCCTAATTACATTTGCTTATAACAAATATAAAGGGTTTGTTTGGGATAGAATCGACCCTTCGATATTTTTCTAATGATGCCCTTTTGCTGAAGCCTATTCGGAGCTTTTGCTGCGGTTTGATATTGCTCTTTGGAAAGGCCAAGCTGGTCGTAGCCAAAGCTCACATCTTCAGCCAATTGGTCAATCCGTTGAGCTATCGTTTGGGCAAGACTTATCATCACACCAAGATACTTTATATGGGTGTGATGAAAATTAAGTACCCTTGAGCACTGGAGTTGCGTAACCTATAACTTAGTCTACTCAAGCCGCTTTAATAAGATGTACTAAATAAGCTATAGATACTCACTCAAGACTGGGATCGCCATGTGTAGATACGCATTATGTATTTACTTGATAACTTAATTGGGGATAGAATTAAAACGATGAGTGGCTTGATGGAAAAGTGGTTCTTAGGGAAAACCACTAATCAACGATTTTAATCCGAATGCTTGGAATGCGCCTCATGTCCGCTTATGGATCATGAGATTTTTGAATCGATAAAAGAATAGAAGCAGAAATGTTAACAGCTAAATGGTTTTGAAAGATCCGGGAAATGTATGACATTTTACAGACGACTAATACTAAAAGATAATTGAATTACATCACCTATTCTACGTTATAAATCATAGGAATTCGTTACCTGTCAATCAATAACAAGATTATAAATTGACATATTCGACTTGTTATTAAACTAATCTAATATCAATGACTTTTTAAATATTTAAAAGATTCTTTCATTAAAACTAGTACTATAATGAAATGTACTAATAAATCAGAAGCTTACTGTCATATATTGGCGCAATGGATTATGCAACTAAAATTAAAGAAGAACTTCACGTCTTACAAACTATTGAGAAGCAATAAACTAACGCGTAATTTAGAGATCATGTTCGGTTTTACCCTTGTTGAAAGACGGGTAATGCACTGCCTAAGCTGCGGATGTTCAATAGGTTAATTTAAGTCTATGACAAGCGCAACGGGTCTGAAAAACCTATTACCAACAAAGGTTCGGAGCCTTACTTCAACCGCGCAAAGCCACTTATTTTAGTAAACTGTCCACCAACCAGATCAGCCATTTATGTCGATTTCTGTTTGATGATCAGGCCGCGCGGCGAACCGCCCAGACACTAGCGGATATTCAAGCCTATCTGGCCGGAAGTTTAGGGGTTGAGTGCGGGGCGTATTCGATCTATGAAACGGCTACAAATCAAGTCCAAAACAGCTCGACCTGTTCATGCTCAACAAACGGCCAGTGCCATCATAGATTTTAAAAAAGTTTAATCAGATAGGGGCTGACTTCGGCCCTCAGGCAATTCTCTGCCCTGCGGACGCCGCGCGGATGAGTTGCGGGCGGGCACCCCGACGGAGCTAGGCCGGTAGTGGTCGCCCAGGGGGCCTCCTCCCGTGTCACCGGTGCGTATCGGGTGGAAGATCGTTTAGTTGTATCGTCCCTTTTACGGGTCAAGGATACGCAGCTTTCCTTGCGCAAGTCAAGCATTGGGTGTTTAGGAGTCTGGCCGAAGCCCAGGCTCGGATTCAGGCTATTATTGAGGAACTGTTTGCTAACCCAGGAAGGGTCTTCGAGCTAATCTGCTTTTCTTAGATTAGAAACACGTCATCAAAATTTGAATTACTATAATAGCGATGCATACATCTCAATTCCAGCTATTAGCTTAAATCATCGATTCATGATGTTTAAACTATCTTTTATCAAATTGAAACCTTTTGTAGCTGAGTTTATGATCCAATTTTTAAATATCTGGAGAGGATACACATTTAAATTATGTACATTAGAGGTGTAACTATAGATTTAAATGAAAAGCGAATACGAGATCCTTTTAACGTTTATTCAGGGAAGTGAAGAGGAACGGAACGCAACCTTTGAATTGATATATAAAGAGAAGAGTCCTTATCCTTATCGTTCCGCTTTAGTTAAACACCTGAATAAGAAAATAGGATTTACTAAACATAAGACCGAGTGTCAGGAGTTGCTTAATGATACTTTTTTGGGGGTCTTTGAAAAGCCTGACAACGCATTGAAAGCATTGAGTCAAGGGGTGGAACTAGGGAAGTACTTCATGGGGATCTTGAGAAATAAAATATATAGTCGATATAGAAATCTTTACAGGGAAGAAGAAATAAACGAAGGAATGGAGGATATCATCGCTCCTCAGGAGGAAGTTGATGAATGTCTGGTGTGGGCTATGGAATCGTTAAAGGAAACTGATCCTCTGTGCGAAAAATTGTTACGACTAAGATTTTACTTTGGCTACAGAAGTGAGGAAATGGCCGAAATAGTTAACCGTACGCGTGGGTATGTGGATAATATTATGAAAGACAGATGCTATTCGAGCTTCATGAAATTTTACCTTTCCTGCACTCAGACCTAGAAATGTAATGAATAAAGAATCCATGAATGAAGAAGAAATACGAGAGCAGTTAAGGCTGTTTATTCATCATCGCTTGACTGAAGTTGAAAGAGCAGAAGCAGAAATACAAATTCAAAGTAATGCCGACTGGAAAAGGTGGTACGCAGAAGAATTGACCTGGATTAATAAATACAAAACGTTTGAAAGGAAAAGAAATAGAGCACTTATTCGTAGTCTTCAAACAAAATACCCCATTCAATTAAGAGAGCTGTCCTTTTATTATCGTTGGAAGAATTGGCTACTTGGGGTAGGTCTTTTGTCGCTTGGCCTGGGGGGAGGTTATTTCTTTTGGAGTACATCTCAGCGATATGAAGTCGCTAAAGAAAATATTAGATTTATTTATGTACCGATCTATGATGTAACTGCGAGCTCTGGCTTTGTTGAAACGAAACGAATGGTAGCTACCGATTCTGTAAAGACGGAATGGATCGCTAATTCGGACTCATCATATTGGTTTTCGGGAGCTAAACTTCAAGTAAAGCTAGGAAGCCAACCTGACTGGCACGATTGGAATATCTACAAGGATGAAGAGGGATATTATTTGCAAACACCAAAAGATATCTATTTACTCCAATCAGACCCGAATCGTTTTTTTAGTTTTCAGGCCGTTAATCGTAAATAAACCAACCCGTGATCCGATGATTCTGAATTTTGAAAATGGTATGTGCCTGATCATATACCCAGAACTCAGTATCTAAAAAAGAATGTTGGCGGCTGGGTAAGCCATAGGCTTTAGTCAATTGTGAACGTAGCTGACCTAGGTAGGCAGGTTTTTTCTGTCGGGTTTTGTAAACTTTGCCTTCGATAGTTTGGGCTAATTTATACCACTGCGTACCTACTTGAACCTGATAGAGTTGAGCATCTGGCTGCCGGCTTGCCTGGACCCTTGCTTTGTCCGGCGAGGGAAGCCTAATATAGGAATAAGGAAGATGTAAACCTGCCTTGCCAATGGTAGTTTCAGGAAATAGTGGTGATTGCTGAGATACAGTAGAAACAGGGTTAGTCCAAATTCCTACCAATCGATCCCAGAAGCGAGAAAGCGTTCCCTTCGCTAATCGCTCGTACATGGCGTAATTGTTCTGAGATTCGTAGGTGGGCTCTTCTTTAATCTGCTCGAAATCAAGACCAGCTTCTTTAATGTGACCCAGCTTCATTTGACTAATGGCTCTAATTAGTGCGGCTTGTGAAGGAATCGTTCCCTGCATGTTTTGTAAATCATTGATTTGACGAATGGCCAATTCGGGATAACCGCGTAAGAACTGTACGCAAGCTAGGTTAATGTGAGCCGGAATGTATTGAGGGTTCAACCGAAGAGCCGATTCAAACTGTAACTGAGCTTGGGTCAGTAATAGACTTGCTTCCTCCGTTTCACTTTCTTCTCTTACCGAAGCATTTAACAAACGGTTTCGGGCATCCCATTCGAAGGGTAAAGCAAATTCTGTGATTTTAGGATTAAATGGCACTTGCTTAAGTAAGCATAGACCCAGGTTATTCCGTACTTCAGCAGAGGCGAAGTTTTGTTGTAAGGCTATTAAATAGGTCTGAGCCACTTCATAATGTTGTAGCAGGTAAAAGATAGTTGCCAATTCAAACCATTCCGCCTCCTTTCTGATGAGTTGTGCCTGAGCCGTAATTGAAGCTAATCGCTCTTGGTAAGAAGGATAAAGGCTAGAAGTAATAGAGAGTTTATAAGTTTGGTAAATCTTTTTAAATAACGCCGGAGCTACTTGAAAAGATGGATAACCTGTCTGATAGGCAATGCGGAAACCTAATTGGTCTGCTTTGATTTCTTCTTCTTTGATAGCCTTAAGCCGACCTGCAAATCCAGAAGGGGTATCCGATTTATAATGGGCTAACTCGTGGGCCAACACGCCTGCCAAAGCAGCTGAAGACTCCTTGCCAAAGGACTGACAGAGGTCGTAAAGACTCTCCGCAATAACGATCTTGCGGGGAACACTTTTTCGCATTTCAGCTGGGGGCAACAGATACTCTTGTCGGGTATGTCGAGGACGTACCTCAAGGATGACCGTGCCTGGAAGTAGGTCAAATGCGGCCTCCAAACGATGAAAAATAGTTTGAAGCTCTCGTTCTTTCTCAGGGAGCGTTTTACGTTGAGCGAATAACGAAATAGCATTTAGGCTCAAAATCAGAACAAGCAAAGGCCAGTATTTCATATGTCTATTGACCAATTAATACAAACGCTCCCCAAAAATTAGGTTCTGGATATTTCGATCGTAAGTGGGCTTGTGCCTGGCGAAGAGCTTCAGGTTTAGACGATCCATTCAACCAATGGGTGTAAAAGCTCTTCATAAACTCAACGGTAATGGCATCATTAATTTTCCATAGACTCATAAGCACCGAATGAGCTCCCGCCAGAAGGAATGCCTTTTGAAGACTTTGTAATCCTTCGTGCTCGGAATACCGCCCTGAGCCTGTATGACAAGCACTTAAGACGACTAATTCCGTTTGACTTAAGGAAGTTAAACTAGCTTCGTAGCCCGTCAAAATACCATCGATCGGAGAATTTACTAAAGTGGTATCCGCAGCTCCAGCTAACACTAAACCGCAGTTAATCAACTCCAAAGGTTCCGGATGAGGAGAATCTTTTACGAAGCCGTGCGTTGCGATGTGTAAAACTTTGGGTGAATCAAGCGTATAAAATAAGGCCTCCGTGGCGGCCGTGTCCAAATAAAGTTGAGTAGAATGATGATGTTTTTGAGCAATCTGAGCCAGCTCTTCAATTTCTATTTTAGTATAGGGTAAATCTTCAAAGGATACCCCCCCTCGATGGTGCACGTGCTTCGAGGGCAGTTCACGCGTGCTAGATACCTTAAAGTTAGGGTGTCCTATTAAAACCATAGTATTATTAGCAACGGTTGGCTTTGGGTTGAGCACATCCTGGGTAGAATTCAGAACCAAAAGCTCTAGTTCATTGGATAGGTACCTCTTCGTATCCGCATTGTAGAGGGTTTGAAGGTTAAGAGAATGGTATAGTCCATCGGGAGCGATATAGACTTTATGAACGTTCCCCAACGCCTTTTGAATGGGTTTCCAATATATTTCATACCAGCTCCCCTCTGTATAGTTACTTTTTCGATATGTTTCATAACGCTGGTTAAAGCCCGTTTCATCCAAATTTCGTAGGCTAACCATTTGAGGAGATTTCCAGTCTGGGCGAATCAGTAAAGCAGCATAATGAATATCAAGGGGATTTTGGTCAAAGTAATATCTTACTATTTCGACGGCGGCCTCCCCCGTTTTTAATGAATTCTTAACGTCTTGCCAAGTGTAAATCCTAGAGGATTGAATTAGTGGGATAGCTGCTTCTCCCATTTGTTTTTGAAGAGAATCGGCTTTTCGAAGTAGCTGAGCTTGAAAGGTCTTAGAGGAACGGTGAGCCAACTGACTTCGAACCCATATTAACTGGTTGATCAGTGAAGAATCGAGAGTGGTTCGGGCTTGCTGAAAAACTTGATTGATGGCCCGATTGGTTTTAAGTAGGGTTCCTTGTCTGATTAGTTTATAATTATAAGCGAGACCTAGGGTTTGCGGAGATGGATACTGGAAGAAAGAGGAATAGATGCTTTTAATGTCAATATTTTTCAAATAATTGAGACGTTCCCAGTCTGACATGGTCCATAAATTTCGACTAAGGTTATCGCCAAGTTGCTGAATTAGGCTCTGATAGGAACTCAAGGCCAGAGCGCGCTGATGGGCCTGAAACTGGCTTTGAGCTAGCTTTAATAGAGAAGTATGGTTAAGATAACTGATGTGTTGCCCTGACGTATCTAATGCCATTACTTTCTTAAAATGAACTATCGCTTTCTTGGGCTCATTCTGATATTGATAGTAAGTCCCCAGCCAGTCATGCAAGGGTATTTGTTCGTTAAAACCGAGTTTCCCTTCATCAAGCAAACGATCCGCCTGCTCTTTCAATAGAGTAATAGCTCCTTTTTCATGATTTTGCAGATAAGTCAGTCCGGCTTCTTTAATATACTGGCCAATCCCGGGCATTTGTACGAGTTGAGGCCATAGGTAGTGAACAGATAATGAATCCAGTAAACGTTTACTCTCGGCATCTTTTCCCGTTTTCCGAAATAAATCTAACTGAGCATTAATGAGTAATAGGGTAAATTCATTTTTGTCAGGATTGGGCTGGGTATTTATGAATTGCTGCGTATTTTGAATAATAGACAGAGCCTTAGCAGGATCAATGAATTGAGTAATCGTATAATAATGAAGGGCAAGAGTACCTAAAAAAGAATCAGTCGAATCATAGCGAACCAATGCATGATACGCTTCTTCAATGCCTTGCGTGGCCTGAGATAAATTACCCTGCAAAAAGGCTAAACGGGCTCTATTATATAACGATAAGGGATAAAACCTTTTAGTGGTGTAATATTTCTGATCCTGAGGATTCTGATCGATAACTTGCTGGGCTTCCAACGCATACTGGGTAGCCTCCTTCAATTTTCGATGATTGTAATAGAAGTCGGACAAAGAGTATAACGTAATAAAATGCCATTCCGGGTGCGATGGACACGCAGAATCCTTCAGTGTTAGTTGGGCCCACTTCAAGGCGGCCTCTTCGTTTTTTCGTTTTATTTCCAGCTCAAATAATAGTCCGTAAGCCTTCAAATACCAATCAGGTTGATTGAGATTTTTTCCTTTCTTCGCTGCCTGCGTCAAATAGTTATAAGCCTGGGGGTAAGAATCCTGAAATAAATGATAACTACCCGCAAAAAGTAAACATTCAGCCTCATCCTTGGGGCGGGACTTGGCTGCCATTAAAATCTGATCCCAGACAGAATCGGCATGAGCCTTTTGCTTAGGTTCAAAACTGTTTTGGTTGGCTAGCATAGAGCCATAATACCTGAGATAGTCGTAATATTGTTTACTGTCCTTTCCCGATATGCGGGCACTGATTGGTAAAATCTTGCGTACAATGGTGATATTTTCTTCTATCCCTGATTGAGTTTGTGCATTTCTATTAACAATAAGTCTATGTCCCTGAGCCTGTAAATAGGCACTGTTATTGATAATGTTAATTTCTTCAAGAATGTCTGCTGCTTTTTTAGCATGAACCAGGCATTGATCGGGGTGATTCAGGCTAAGCTCAATCATTGCCTTTACCGAATGGACTCTCCCCATCAAATACGTGGTTTTTGGAAAAAAGTTAAATAGAGGGATGGCTTGACTCATGTAGTAATCGGCCTGTTGCATATCCCCCTGAGGAGCATAATACTTTATAATGCCGGCAAAGAAATAACTGGCCGCAAGCATGCTATCCTGAGGGTTCTTTTTATGAAGGATTTTTCCTTCCTCAATCATTTTCAAGGCGTACTCATGTGCTTTTTCAAAATTCCTTTTGGTGGCGAAATAAAAATTGGTACTATCTGCTAGGGCTTTCCACTGCTGCTGGGCCTGAACTGAAAAAACGATGGATAGCTGAATTATAAATAGTATGAAATAACGCATGATCGTATGGGCCAGGGTGGGGAAAAGACATTTATTAAAAATAATTTAATTCTTTTACTTATAGAATAACATCAGCACTATTAAAAATGAATTTATGACAAGGTTTTGGCTTTGTTGCATGCTTCCTGTAAGGTAAGCCCTGAGTGAAGACAGCACTGGAATAGCGAACTTCGAGATCTCCAAAGCTCTAAAGTTGCCGTCTGACGGTTTCCAGTACTATGCCAAAACTACACTTTTTACCTAAGCCAACAACCAGACTCCCAAAACTAAAACTACCCAAACACAAATATCAATTCACTAACTGGCCTGATTATAACAGAGCGTTGATTAACAGAGGGCTTGTCAAACTTTAGCTTGATGAAGACACCTGGGAAAACTGGTATTTCCAAGCCCCCATAGGCCCGATGGATTGATGCACTAGCGCTCCGATTTCTATGGATTAAGCAAGTGCTAGCGTATAATTTTTGTCCGCATCGGCAGTCCGAATATTTTTTACCCCGTTTCACAACCGCATAAATTCGGTGAATCAGCGGGTTGCCGCCCGGCTTATTGCGGATAGCGTTTAGAACCAGCATTTGTTCTGCCTTAGTTGACTTTGCGCTAATCCCGTAATTCGCCCCCGTTCAAATCGCTGACATCGCCCCAGGTGGAACAAAGCTTTCAACGGGACAGCCCGCGCTGCGTTTTGAGCTTGATTGCTTACACGAGTCCCCCCTAATGTTAGTTCCCGAGCTATACACAAAGGGGCAACATCTACGTGACAGCGACCGTCGCCTAAGCCATCTTTTAGCATCGTGAATACGCTGCATTTCGTTGGTGGCAAACAAAAGTTCAGTGGCCGTGGTGGGGCTAACACCAGGAACAAAGACGATCAACTCAAAGAGTTCTTTGAGTTGATCGTCTTTAATGAGAGCCATAATTTGACCCTCTATCGTTTCCTGCTCCTCTTTAAGGGCCAAGAGTGATTTTTTAGAAGTGGCTTGGAGCTTCTTTTGAAGTGAGGCACTCACAAACGCTTCCTATTCAGCAAGTGGGACCGCTAAAAGACTATAAGCTTGAATAAGCCATTGGCCGACAGCACCGGGCGGCAGACCGCTTAAGTAAGAAAGTTGTTGGATGATTTGGCGGGGCGGTTCCCACAGGCGCATCTGGTCACGGAAACAATACGCCTATTCGACAATGCGCCGGGCATCTACTGTATCGCTCCTCCCCCATTACATCCCGCCCGTCTGCTTGATTTGGGTACTATTTCCTCACCAAATTGCAAGACTTGCCTTGTGAAGAAATTCGAGTAGGTGGGCAAGAGGCCTGCGGCAGCCGCTGCGGTGTGCTACCTACAAAACACAGCATGCTTAGGGTTTCTGCCAACGAGTATTTTCAACTTTCGAAGGGTCGTTTTGATACCCGCAATGGTGTTGATTGTGGCCGTTTGGAAAACAACTTTCTTGCCATCAGAGACGGCGGCATCGGCCGTCCGACCAATCGAGTGTTGCTTAGCTGAAATCAATGCCGACGTAGTGGTGAATGTCTATAACAGCATTTATGTTTTGGTTATCACTTAAGCGACTTGCCTTTACTCAAACCCTTGTAATGAGCCGCGAGCCCAATTTTCTACGGCTCCGGTCACCGTGGAACGGCCCACCCCGCTGAGCCATTGCAAGTCTAATAGAGTGGAGTTCTGACCACGACGGCGTACTGTTCGGAGCCTAGGTCCTTCTCCTTGGCGACCCGTAAGATTACCCCACTCTAATTGACTGCAGGTAAGCTACCAAAACTTATTTTCTTACTAGCCCCCAAATCTAAAGGCCGATCCGGTCAGGCCCATGCATTCAGGCAGCACTGGCGCTTAGAGCTGTCTTTCGGCTCGCGTTTCGGCAAATACAAGGCTTGATTCCGTGTGAGTTAGCTTATGAAAATGAATGTACCCAACTATAGCCAACTCTGTCGCCGAAAGGCCAATTTGGTAGCATTTGCTGCCCCATTCCTGCTGAGGATAGCCCTGCTGTTCATATCGTCATCTATAGTACAGGGCTAAAAGTGTACGGTCAAGACGAGTGGAAGGTCAAAAAGCATGGGGCTGATAAACGCCCTATCTGGCGCAAGCTGCATTTGGCAACTGACGAGGCCACCAACGACATCCACACCGTTGAATTAACTACTAAAGTGGTCAGTGATAGGGAAATGGTCAAGACTTTACTGGCTGCTATTGAACAGTCAATTGCCAAATTGGGTGGCGACGGGGCTTACGATCAGGTCAAGGTGTATGACCAATGGCCGCGTGATCATATGCAGCTCTTAATTCCACCTCGTGTGAACGCTGTGATTTGGACGCATGAAACAATTATAATGATTCAAGCAGTCGGTTTAGCCGAGTGGAAACGACAGAGTGGTTATCATCGTCGTAGTAAAGCAGAAATGGTGATGTTTCGCTGGAAGATGAGCTTTGGCGAACGATTATCGACACGCTTGTTGAAGAACCAGCAAACCGAGATCCAAGTCAAAGCTAATTGGCTAAATCGATTCACTAAATTAGGAATGCCCAAGGCGGTTAAACAGCAACTAACGTAGCCATACAACAAAGCCTAAGGTTTTTGATAGGTTTAAATGGGGTTAACGTGAGTTGAAAAGCTTGACTCGAAAAAAATAATGATGGTTTTTAAAAAAAACTCATTTTGTACATGAGTTTTGATGAGGGATTTGTAATAATACAAATAGAAGCGATGACCAATCACAACTATGGAATTAAACCTATCCGAAGAAGTAATATCTGGATTCCTAAAAGACTTTGTTTTTATTTTTAATCAAAAAGAATATCGTCGTTTACGAAAGGATTCGATCGTTCAATTGCAGGCCCAGCAGGCTTATGTTCTACTGACGATGTTATCAGGAGAACAAGTATTAGTAACTACCTATTTATCGTCATTTTTAAATCAACTTTCGGATCCTCTGATTCTTCGGATTTCGAGACATTTGGCAATTAATCTTAGGCATCTATAAAGCGTAGGCGTAAAAAAGATCCAGTTGGCTGGCCGGGAAATCCCTATTAATTCCTCCATTCGGCAAAACTTACTACTTATCATACCTTTGATTCGGACGAAAGAAAAAAACAATAGTACAGAAGAGCTTTAGTAAATCGACTGCCTTCGCTCATTTATAGGTTGGCAAATAGTATATCTCAGGAATCACTTGTAAAGATTCCTGCTAGTTAGGTATTGCTTACTTTATTAAATAATCAGTATTCAATCTATTTTAATAAATATTTAGATAGAACAACAGTGGTAATTAGTAAACACTCAGTGAATGTTTTATAATGAAATTTAGATCATAGCTATACAAACGTCAGAAGACTGAGATGGAGTAATGCGTAAAATTTTAAATTAAAAATGCTATATGATGAAACAACTATCTGTTATGCTCTTACTTGGAGTATTGTTTGGTCTTATGTTCTTTAGTTGTAAGCCGAAGGAAGATTCTAGCTTTTCAGATCAGATCAATACCGTTGTTCCCAAATGGGCAATCGATTCCGTTCGCAGAAATGGGATGATCCTTTATGAAGGGAAAACCCCACCTTCCTTTGAAGGCTTCTTTTTTCAAGCTCCTCATCATTTAACGGGTAGTAATCTTAGCGGGGATAAAATAGGAGAAGAATTTCAAGAGTATACTTACGGTTTTTTAAATCAAAATAATCAGGCTCTGACTGTGGACATGAAAGGCAAGAGTGAAAACGGCCTGGACAATTTCATAGGTAGTGGAGCTTTTGTGAGTGGCAATGGTAATCATTTCACTGTATTTCTGGAATCCAACGGAAAAACAGAAAGCTTTGGTTCAGTAGCTTCCTACCAGGCTTTTCAAATTTTTTCCGGAGAAATTACTTCGACGGGTGTCCGAAACCTTCAAAATGCATTTATTCTAACGAACAAGGATGATCCAGACCGTATCCTAATCGTTTCCGGGGGCTGTCGGGTCTTCAAAGATTCAGATGGCTTTTCTGAACGCACGGCAGGGTTTCGTCAGTCTCGAGTGTCGAAGAGTACTCTTTTAAGCCAGACCATGGTAATGTCTCACTAGTCTGTGATTTCTTCTATCTTCTTTTTTTATGACAACGTATAGACTAATAGGTTTGCTGCTTTTGCTGAGTCTCCGAGTCTCGGCTCAGGAGGTATTATCCAACCAGAATATTATTGCCATGAATCAGGCAAAAGCTTCCAAAAACCTAATCATTGAGAAAATAAACACGGCATCTGTCCACTTTGATATGACGGTTTCTGGGATGTTAGCTCTTAAAAGTGTTGGCATCTCTGAAGGTATAATGGAGGCCATGCTGGCGGTGACCCACCCCAGCGATGTGTTACAAAATGAACAGATTATTCAATTGTATCAAGCGGGTTTTTCAAGAAGATTAATAACTCAGCGTATCCAGGCCGGTGGAACCCAGTTCAATACTTCAACTGACGGAGTAATCCAGTTAAAAACTGCCAAAGTTCCTGAGCCTATCATTAAAGTCATGATGACCACCACTCCTGTTTCATTACCCGGAAATCCCGTCAGTAAACCTTCGAAGGCCACACCGGCGCCATCAAAAACGAAAACCAATGTAACGCAGGTGAATAGTCCTGACTGCAAAGCATGGCGGGATAAGTTTACTCAAAAAGAGGTAAAAGCTTCCATGGTTACCTTAAGGGGAATGAAGCTAGGAGCCTCTTTACTTAATGCCACTGTAGGAAGAGGTAGTGCGAATATGATGGGAATTGAGGACACTGAAATTTCCTTGATATTCAGACGAGATGGCCCTGAACTCACCCTAGTGCTATATGCTAACAAACCAGGTATTCATACCCTGTTTGTCAGTAGTGACAAACCACTAATGTTTCTAATGGAAGATAAATCGGTGTTGGAGTTTTTGCCGGCTGAACATTCAGAATCTGACTTTGCGGGTAGTGGGTATTCAATGGAGACCGAGATGTTGATGTATTATAATCTCAGTGCAGCTCAGGCTCAAGTCTTGACTTCCAAACTCATCAAAGAGTACCGACTTAATCTTTACAATCGCAATTATGTAGAAGATACGGTTAATGCCAACAGGGCTCAACAAGTTCGTTTGGCCGCCGCCTGTATCGTCAATCGTCAGTAGAAACTATTAGCATCATTTCTTAACCGCATTGTCCATCACAACATCTATGAAAAAGTATCTATATCTGGTCCTCTTCTTGCTTATAGGAGGTATGCTTCACGCCCAAAGCTGGCGATTTGCGCCTACGTTTGGTGTACAGGTAGCAACTGTTAATTATTCTAGCGCGTATAAAAAAGAGATTACTTCTTTCAATTCGGCCTATAGCAATGCATCAGTCCAAACCGCTCCAACGCTGAAAGTACAAATAGGAGCGTTGTTTGATTATCCTTTTTCCGATCGCTTGAGTTTTCGTACCGGCTTAGTTTACAATGGAAAAGGGGGGGCAATGACTTACAAGGTTTCAGATTATGGGGTGACGGCTAAATTTAAGGGCACTAACTCTATCAATTATTTAGAGCTGCCTCTCATTGTAAGTACCGCCGTTGGAACCAACGACTTTCGGTTGGAGATAGGAGTAGTGGGCGGTCTTGCGGTCAGTGCGAAAACCAAATATACGGGTAGTGAATCAGGAAACTACTACGCCGAATCTACCTTGAAGTTGCCGATTGGAAATGATAAAGTGGATGAAGTCAAACCAACCGAATTGGGCTTTAGCGTGAGTGTAGTCAAACAATTGGAGGTAAATCGAAGCCCGTTGGAAATAGGAGTACACATTCAACCTTCCCTTTCCAAATGGAATAGCTCCTCAAAATATCAGCCGGACTACTTTGCTCGCAATTTACTGATCGGTGTGAAAGCAGTGTACTTACTGGATTTATAGGTTTCGACTTTAGACCCCCGATGTACCCCTTCAGCTAATTGCTAGCACAAGATGAAAGGGATGGAGTTCAAGTAAAAATAGGTATTGCGGAAGAAAATATCGGAAAGAAAGCAGAGATTGGAAGTAGTAAGAATTTCACGGATCAAAGGATGAGCTATCGCATGCAAACTATGGATATCCCCAGAATCAGTGGATGGCTGCCGGATACTTCGGTATTGCCGCAGTTGAACATCCGATAGAATTCTCAATTACGGTACAACTACCTTTCGCAAGCTATGGCTTGAGGGAAAAGTATTCCTAATTATAAAAATCGTTACCTTATAGCGTTGTCCCTGGTTGATTAATCCGCATGCTCGGTAGTGGGTAAAAATAAACTTGAATTTAGCCTTTTTCCAATCGCTCCTACCTACAGTTACCCAACTAAAGAGGAAGCAAGGCGCCTTCTGCCAAGCCGTTCAAAACTCCTTAGGCTGTCGTGAAAGTATAACGCTGGCAATCACTTTTGCTAAATCTCGTTCTGAATTACTTTCAGAGTCTTTTTCGGAACTGGATTCTCTAGCCACCTGGTAAAGCTAATCCTAGTCGAAGGATCCGATTGGAAGGGCATACGGATCAAATCGGTGACGAGGCTAGTAACTTGAAATTATCGCGAGATCGGGTGATCATAGTTAAAAACTATTTGTCATTGAAAGGGGTGGCTTCAGACCGTATCGAGATCGCTTACTTGGGTAGCCAGCGACCCGTTTGACACAACTGTTCACCACCTTGTGAAGATAACCAAAAAGTGGAGATGATAATTATTAAGCAAAGCGAGTTATTTAAGAATCAAGGCCCGCTCTCCTCACCTAAATACCATTCTCACAAATTAATGTATTCCACTTCATTCAAGCGCTAAGGCTGAATGAAAAAAAAACCTTTATTATGCGAATTATAGGAACATTTTTTATTTTGAATTTTATTCTGAGTGGTTGTAAAACCAATGGAGTAGACCCAGCAGAGTCGAAGCCCGAATACTATATGGAGGCAACCATTGAAGGAAAAGTTCATCTATGGAAAGTAGACTTGGGAAGTGCAAGTAATCAAGTAGATCGACCAAACTTTAAAGGATACTTGTCGATGGGAGCTTATGATAAGGATCAAATCACAAATATTGGATTTGTCACGTCAGGAGGCTTGGATGGAACACCCAAAACCTTACCTATTACTTATGGATATTATCGCAAAAGTAGATTTGAAGATTATAAAGCTTCTATCAATTCTACGCAATCCGTAAGTGTCGGTTCTTGTACGGTTACGAAAGTAGACAGCTATGGCCTGGAAGGGACGTTCTATTTCGATGCTTACAATGAGTCAAATCAAAAGATAAGCCTCACCAATGGGAAGTTTAAACTAAGGTTTTTTTAACTTTATCTTTGTAAATACTTGTCAAAATTGATGCTCTATTTTTACTTATGAAATCGATATTCAGACTGCAATTATTGGCATTTTTTACAACACTGAATTTTCATTCAGTAGCACAAAAAACTAAAGAATCTGCCGAAAGTTACATCAATAAAATAGGTCCTTATTCAGAAACTAAGTTTTTTGAATACTCTTGCGATTCTACCATTAAAGATAAATGCCAGTTTTTAGGCACTCCCTTCTATGTCTCTTATCATTTTAAACCTAAAAAAGGTAAAGTCCAGGCATACAAGCATAATGGAGAAAAGGTTAGCGTTCCCAGCAAGGCAGACCTATCTTTAATGGGCCTTTATAGAGGGAAATACGATGGTAAAAATGGCCTCTGGGGGAATTTCTATGGCTATTCAGGATATATATTTATTGAAGACCTTATCGACATAGAAAAGGAGTTTTTAATTAGAAAAAAAGCACGGTGGGATCAAATAGAAAAAGATAAACAGCTGGCGCTTGAACAACAAAAAGAGGACGCGTATACAATACTACCTTTTGTGATATTAATTTTATTCTCTCTCTATGCCATTCATCGACTAGTGATGATGTGTAGGAAATGTGGTAATTTTTGGAGTACGAAATACGTAAATAAAGAAATTACAGGTCATTCAAGTCATCAAACGACACGACGAGAAAGCCGGCCAATAACGAGTTGGAGTGGACAGCATGTAGGCAATGTAGATATTGATGTACCTCATACGATCTATTACACTTCTTATCGCAAAGATTACACGTGCCCTTCATGTAAAAATAAGTGGAGCAAGTTTTATACCAGAAGAGACGGAAGTATTTCCCTGAGAGGGTTTCTAACGTTTATATTTATTGGTTTAAGTATATTTTTAATTTATCTATTGTCTTTTTTATTTAAGTAAGTTCTTAGTCTGAAAATTTTCAGACTAAGAATTGTCAATCGATAATTGACCATAAATTTTATGCGTGCATGTCATGACCTTGAAAAATGCCTCTCCTTTTTGTAATTGCTAACTGAGCATTGGAACTGCGTTTGCCACACCAAATAATTTGTTTTTCAAGAGTAACGCTCAGTCCGGAATTTGGAGCCTATTATTCCCCGCGAACCAATGCCGTTGTGTAAAGAGATGAGCAAAAACAGCTACTAGCACATTCGCGTACGCCCAGCAGCTCCAGCGTAGCCATGACATTCCCTTTATCTTTTTAACGAACCCAACCGGGGCTCTTTCGGCAAGCACAACTGACGGGACCCGTAGCCTACCTGATTAAACCGTTCCGTTCCGCCGAGCTACACATGTACCTCCAAATCCTGGCGGCCCCCGGACAGGCTGCTTCCCCGTTCCTATTTGTGCGAGGCACTGCCGGAAAGACGACTTATACGCGCGTCGAGAAAAAAGATATTCTCTTTGCCCAGGCGGATGGCAATTACACCCGGCTTTTCGTCAGAGGGCAAACCGACGCGTACTACCTATCGATGAATCTGGGATTCTTCCAACGCCAACTCAATCCGAATGCATTCTATCGACTTTCCCGCAGCTTCCTCATTAATGTAACCTATGTCGAAGCCGTCACCGACGCAGAAGTCATCGTTGCCGGTACGGCGCTCGTTATTCCAAGCAAAAAAAGCAAGCCTTCCTCGCGCACGTCAATCGATTAAAGTCCCGCTAAGAGCGGCTAAAGGGAAGCAGCCCTAGTCCATGGAGCAAAAAAAACTCCTCGTACCCGGCGGAACGAGGAGTAGGTAAGTTGGCGGACTTCCCTTCGAGGCAGGTTAATTCAGTAAACACTTTCTCATACGGGCACTCCCATAGGAATCTTTCGACTATCGTTGGCCTACTGGGCGGTGTAGCTTTTTAAAAGGTTCCTGTGTTTAAAAAACACAGGAACACTTGCCAAACTATATCTTTTGTGCTCGCCCGCACGCCAGATTATTACTCACTGGTTAACTACCTTCAGCTCTTTTCACACCGCTGCGTACAGGTTTATGACTAGGTAGAGATGAATTTCGTTATTGATTCTATTGATCCATTCTAGGCCTACTAGAAAGACTTATCATTGACAGCCCTCCTACCTATCGGTAGCATTCACTTCGCATACGCATAGTAACGCTGAAAGGTAGTGGGCCACCTGAAATGAACTCATTCCTAGATATCCAGGCCTTTATCCTTGACGCTTCGACCTAATTTAATCCCGCGGGCATGCCGGCTAACCGGTACGTCCGGCGGCAGGCTTACTAGGGTCC
The DNA here is from genome assembly GCF_002943425.1 of Siphonobacter curvatus. NCBI lineage: Bacteria > Pseudomonadati > Bacteroidota > Cytophagia > Cytophagales > Cytophagaceae > Siphonobacter > Siphonobacter curvatus. Next base: position 371,914 of record NZ_PTRA01000003.1, on the reverse strand, counting down.
GTTTGGTTAGCTACCTAAAGCTTTCGATTGCTCGCAACAAAATAACAGAAATTTTAAAGCGTGCACAATCGTAATAATTGGAGTTTATCCTCCAATTAGTTTCGATCGTTTGTCAACAAAGATGTATGCTTTCGTAGCTTTTAAAGGTTAGCATGACTTCTTATTAATTTCTAACCACGTTTGATGCCGAATTACTTCGTATTCGATTTTACCAATGAAAATATGGTGATACGTCTTTCGGCCCATTTCTTTCATAATATCCTTTTTCTTATGGGCTAAAGCATAGGATAGAAAAGGAATCATGGCTCGCTTGGCAAAGGGCAAAGAATGAATCAATTCCTGAATCATTAAATGTTGCCCAACGAGAATTTCGAGGGATTTTGAAGATTTCATAACTATAGTATTAAAGGTGGAAAAATGATAAAAAACCCAATTATTACTCAATTATTCAACTAATAAACCATACATACTTATGACTGATAAATAGACATACATTAGATACAAAAACAAACTAATTAACTTTAATCAATACAATCATATAAAATTAGAAGAATGTATTTTTAATAGCTGTATTAGTAGCTCGTAAAACCATACTTTGTATTTAAAACCAGTGCGATTCAACCCTCTTTACCAACAATCAATAAGTATTTCAAACGCAGGAAAAGTTGGGCTATGCAAATTAGATAACTCGCCAGTCCCGTACAGACCAGTCTGAGTGCGCTAGAAAACACGCTGGGTCGTTAAAAAGCCTTCCGCTTCGTGTAGTTGACGCCTAGTAAATTTCAAGGTTCGGTTAGATGAGTAGCTTAAGCCAGTCCAACTTCCCCTTAGAGCAGGCACTAGCCGAGGCAGCGATTGGTAAACAAGGGAATCTGGCCAAGACCGATGCCGAAGCAGGACTCTGTTTAGCGAGGTCAGGCTATCCCGAATAGCGGCTAACCGGCTGAACCTTTGCCCATCTGGGCTATGGATCAGCACAGAATCCGCGTAGGCCTGCGCTTGTTTTAGCTGATGAGCTTGCACCAAATGGTGCACCTGATCCAGGTGAATGGATTCGGCCTGTTTAGCCGCTTTTATTTGAAAATCTTCGTAAGAAATTACATAGCATGAGCCGAAAACCCCTACACCAAACAAAAGAAAAACCAGAAAAGACAAGTAATTCTCTTTTGCTTCGGCGGGGTCTGGATGGTCAAAGCAAGGTTGCAAGGGACGGGAAGGATCGCTTGACCCAGCGGGCGGTAGCGGAGGGCTTTTGGGGCTTTCGGCACGCTGTTTTGTGAAACGACGTACGGAGCCAGCAGATGGATCGGCGGACATCTGGATGGATTAGTTAAGGTGGGTATTAATACGGGGTTAATTCGCGATCTCTTTCCTCTAAAAGAGTACGAAAGAGGGCCTAAAGATAAAGCCTGTACCAAATAAAATGAATCAATTTTTTCATTTTGTTTATACGTAAACAAACGAAGCACATGGCTTACGGTACCAGCATTAAAACCTATACTTGAAAAATCAAGGCAATCGGATTATTACGCTTTATCAAGTGCTTCTTTTTTCTCTGCAAGGATTACCTTATCTTTATACCCACTTTACCAGTATACAAGCGGAAGATCTTTTATAAAGATTATTACTCCCTAGAGACTAGATGCCGTTTTGCCCCAGCATCCTTCTTTTCTAGTCAGAGACTGTCAACCCTTCAGTACCGTCGATCACCCTACCTAAAACGGCTTTACCTGAGCAGGTGAATGAGCCCACGAAAAGATCCCATTCGATTTTTTTTCGGACGTGTATGGTCTGCGTTTATTGCATGTATTATTCTTAACCCAATACCTTATCCCTTTGTTAAACCATTATTAATGATGTTTTCCATTCTCATTGCTGATGATCATTCCATTGTGAGGCATGGCGTTCAACACTTGTTAAAATCGTTCCTTCCATCTGTGGTTATCTCGGAAGCCGAAACCTTTAAAAAAGCCTTATCCTTACTCGAACAGCAGCGTTTTGACCTGGCGATCCTGGATATTCATATTCCCGGCGGAGACAACGTAGCGATGATTTCGAAACTACAGGCCAAACAAGCGGACCTGAAAGTACTCATCTTTTCCAGCTACGAGGAACGCTTGTATGCCATGACCTTTATGCAGGCCGGTGCGGATGGTTATTTATCGAAAGATGCCTCTAATCAAGAGTTTGAGCGGGCCGTAAAGACCATACTAGCCAATCATAAATATGTGAGCCAACACGTGAAGGAAGAAAGCCTGCATCAGGTGATGTCCTCCGGAGGTACCTATACGCCGGCGATTCAATCCCTATCCAAGCGGGAAAGAGAAATCGCCCAATTATTGCTGACGGGAAAGAGTACCTCTGAGATCGCCATCCTTCTCAATGTGCACATTTCTACGGTGAGTACCCATAAGAGTAATCTCTTTGAGAAACTCCACATTCAAAATATGCTTCAACTCAGTAGCCTCTTTAAAGTGAACCAACGGGATGAGTCCGAGTAAGGATGCTCGGAGGCAGATTTACTACCTAAAGGAAATAAGTTTAAAAGCACCTTCCTAGGCCCAAGGCTTACGAAGGTGCTTTTAAGTCAAATACCCAAATGGTTCCGCTGGAATGGCTACGCACGCGCGTGGGAATCTTCAACGAATGCGTAAATTCTTTAATCAGCACCAGGCCCAAACCCACGGGTGTCTGCCGGGAAAGCTCCTGGCGATTACGCTCGGAGTTAATCCACTCCACTAAGGCTTGCGGCATACCACCGCCCGTATCTTCAATGAATAGCCGGATTCCTTCTTGCCAGGGTTCCGTAGAAATTTGAATGAGACCTTCCCAACACGCTTTCACGGCGTTGTCGAGCACATTATGGAGAATGATTTCTAATTGTACCTGATTGCTTTTTACCCATAAGCCGGCGGGCACCGTGTTGAGAAGCCGGGTTTGGTTGGCCTCGGCAATGGGTAGAAATAAGGCAACCTTGGCAGCAATGAGTGCCGATACATCCACAGGCTGCTCCATACCGGGCTCCATTTGTGCCTTGATGGAGGCTAACAAAGAATCCATTAAGCGATAGGATTGAGCCGAAGACTGCTCAATGGTACGGCTGGTTTCCAAAAGATCAGGCTTGGTAGGTTCTTTTTCTAGCCCTTCTCGCAACAGGCGACTTACCCGATGTAAGTACTTTAGGGGCGTACGAACGTCATGACTAATGACCTTAAGGAATCGGTCCTGAATAATCATCTGCCAGTTTAGCTCCTCTTTAAAGCTTTCCAGTTCTCGTAAGGTATGACGCAATTGGCGGGTTTGCCTGGCCACGTGCAAGCGTAGCACTTTGTTGTTACGCTCCAATAACCGGGTTCTCAGGTGAACCAAGCCCTGAATGGCCACCGCTAGCAAAACCACCAGACCCAGTCTTACCCAGCCTAACTCATACCAGAGCGGCTCAATGATTAACAGCAGGCGTTTTCGAAGGTGGGGTCGCCCCATGCCATCGACTTGTCGAATGACCAGCCAACAGGATCCGGCCGAGAAGTGATGCAATAGCTTGAGTTGATCCGTATAAGACGTTTCCCAGGGTGGTACTTCCGCGTTGGGTTCTTCCAAGCGGTACTCGTAGGCTAGTGCATGCAAATTTCCAGCGTAAGGACTAATCAGATCCAATTCCAAAAATTGTCGTCCTGACTTTACGTACAAGGTATCTCGCACCGACAGGGGTACCCGGTTTACGGCCAGACGATCAATAAATAAGGGCTGCTTGGCCGAAGACGAAGGAATCTTGTCGGGATTAAACCAAACCATTCCTTGCAAAGACGGCAGTGAAATGTACCCATTGGGTAGCAAGAGCCCACAGGGTTGGCAACCCCCGTTAAATTCATTGGTTAACAAACCATCCTGCGTATCGTAATGGCGATAGTACACTTTTTCCGTTTTTCCCGCCGCATAATGTAGTAATTGCTGGATAGAGGTCTGAAAAAGACCTTTATTCGTAGGAATCCAGAAGCACCCATGCTGATCCTGCACCAAGCAGTGGGCGTTGCGTAAATAGAAGTGCGCATCGAGCGGAAAAGACGTGTATTTCCCTTGCTTCAGCAGAAAGAATCCCTGACCATCCGTCGTACCCCAGAGTTCTCCCGGTCGGCGCAGGTAGAGGCTCCGTATCGGGGTGTCCTGCAGCAGCGTATCCAAACGCCGTTGCGACAGTTGCACGCGGTAGAGGCCCTTTCCCGTACCCAGCCACAGATAGTCCTTGGACTCCTGGACCAGCACACTCATGCGTTGAAGAGCCATACGTTGAAATAAGGCGAGTCGGGGTTGGGTCTGGCGCGGATTCAGCGTAAATAAGCCGACATTACGCACCCCCACCCAGATTCGCCCATCCGCCCCCGCGTACAAACCCGTAATAACATCAGGAGCCTGCCAACGACCTTTCATCTGCGTACCCTCCGGATTTAAGCAATAGAGCTCGGTCCGGTCTTTCACCCATAGGTTCTTTCGCTGGTCGCGAATCAACAGACTTTTATTATCCGTTCGGGTGAGTCGCTTTAAAAGGGGACGTATGGAACCTGCGGGTGGCGTAAGACCGAGTATATTGCCCTGGGCCGAAAGGACGGTTTGGCCTTGAAAAGGAACCTGCGCGTAGTAGACATTATCGGACGCACTACTGGGAAAAACCAGGGAAGAAAAGTACTGGCGGGAAAAGACATACAAGCCCCGGGTCTTGCTTCCCAGAAAAATGGAGCCCGTGGCATTGTGATAATAAAAACTACCAATGTCCTCGGCCACACAATCAAACTGACTCAGCAGCAATTGCGTGTGTAAGGCACCCGAGGCGCTACGCGTTAAGCGATACAGGTGTTCCCGTAAATAAACGGCCCCCTGACCCGTTAAGGGATTCCAGTACACGCGGCATTCGTGCTTGTGGTGCCGGTAGGCGGGATGATGACGGATGTCGCCGCGTAATTCTTCGGGAACCGATCCCTCCGGCCGCACCCAGGTAAACGTTCCCGAAGGATTCCAGTAGTAGAGTTGTTGATCTAGGCAGAACAGGCGGCCCAGGTGAGCGACGGCCCGGGTGGCAAAAGACCTGGTTTTTTGTCCAGCCTGGCAACATTCGACCCGCCCCCGGCGATACAAGTAATACGTTTGCTGACCGGCGGCTAAACCATAGGATTCATCCGCCTGGATGGGTACAAACTGATCCGTTACGCCCGTAGCCATCCGAGCGGTTACGTAGGCTCTTAGAAAGGGTTGCCTATCCAGCGTCTTTTCAAAGTTGGTATCGATCCGGGCCGTTCGATTTTCAATGCGAACGTACGCTTTATCCTGCGTTAGTGCATATAAACGGGGACCCTGGTTAAATAGCGTAAGAATGCGATCACTCGGCAAGGGGAGTTTCGTACGATCGTAGATTTTAAATACCCTTCCATCGTAACGAACCAGCCCTCCTTCCGTTGCCAGCCAAATAAACCCTTCGGCATCCTGGGTAATCGTCTTCACGCTGTTTTGAGGCAGCCCACTGGCATCGGTAAAATGCTCCTGATGATACGCCAGGGCACTAGGCTTCTCTTGGGCCATGCTCCCTAAGCTAAGGCATTGAAGCCACACGTACCAATAGCCAATTAACCGCCTTTTTCCTCGCATTCTTCGCTACTAATTTTCTTCTGTTAAGTGCTACTGCCCGCTTACCCAGGTTAATCCCATACAGGTTCCCACGGCTATAAGCCGGATTTCTACGGGATAAACCCTCGTAATCAATCCCGTTTCTTGAAGCCAAGCCGCTTATTTGGTTTGAAAAAACAACCTTGCGTGCATGGTCTGCGGATCCTTAGAAGACAGGACAAAGACTAACACGGGTTAACCTGAAAGCGGACCTCCTTTTTTTACGTGGGTAAGAAGAAAAGCATAAGCGGCACTAGGCCTGTGCTACTAGCGCTAGGAACTTCGGCTTGGGTAAACGTCGGCAACCAGAAGCATTTCATCGGGAGTCAAGATTCATTTTCAAGACCAGCTGAATTAACACGGCCAAGGAAGGCAAGCAGAGAACGAGTACAAAATTGGGAAGCCTCCTACGGTCCGATTCGAGCGACTCAGGCCTGACCCAAGCGTTCCCGCTTAGATTCCTGATTTTTCTTCCGGCAGTAGCCTCGAGCATCCTAATCAAAAGCAGCGTTTGCCTACATCAACACGTCGAGTAAGGGTTCGTCATGGTCAGCAGCGACGAAAGAATCTTGGTCTCCTTCTCATTTCCAGCCCGTATTCAGGGCCACTTGCCGTACGCTTACCCAGCCGCCGCACCCTCCCCCCTTCCTTGGTTTAGTAGGTATGGGATTTCTTTAGAAGCCCTGGGCACCTGTATCAAAGGTAAACAAAGACCTGCATACAAAATACTTCATCTATCGTTGCTAACGCTTGCTTGATTTTCAAACGCATAGCTAAAAAACCCGCTAAGCAGGGCGGGTTTTGGGGTTCGTTCGATTGAGTCCAGAAAACAACTGGGAGTTTAGGGCTCAGCCATCCAAGGCCTGACCGGCCCCATACGCTGGCCCGAAGCGGAGACTCGGATGAGAAATCCCAAGGGTTACGTCCCAGAGATTAAATCATTAACCCTGGGGCTTTCCACGAATGCAGGTACAAAACACGAACTTCCCCTTACCGCATTCAATAGTATTTCTTGGATTTTATTCTCCAATTAATTGGAGTATCTTCAGGCCAACAAAAGCGTAGGAAGAATCGTATGGGGTTCAAGGCCGCCAGCGTCCTATAGTATACTGCTGTTTCTTTACTAGTAGTTGTGTATTTAGTGGTTAGGGATTACAGCGAAGTATCCTGACTCTAGCAAACGTGAGTCTTACTAAGGAACATCCCACCGGGGAACATCCCACCGGGGAGACCTTAACAAAAATAGGTCTTTGATGGTTAAAGAAAATAGAACCCACCCGGGCGTTTTTCGGGAAGACCACTCCCCCCAGCTTTTCATATCAGCTTTGATGACCTCACATCCACCCTTAGAATCTTCTCAATCCTTTTTATCCGGTGGCGGTGCCATGGGGGAACTCATACGGACCATGGACTGGTCGAAAACGCCGCTGGGGCCGCCGGCTACCTGGCCACAAAGTCTTCGAACTTCGGTCAGTTTATGTTTATCCTCCACCTTTCCCATCCTAATTGCCTGGGGTCCGGAAACGATTCAGATTTACAACGACAGCTACCGACCTATTTGCGGAGCCAAGCACCCCGAATCGATGGGGCAAAATTTCCGGATTTGTTGGGAAACGGCCTTGCCTGTTGTAGGAGATGCCTTTACCCGAGGTCAGCAGGGGGAGGGTACCTACATTAAAGACCAACAGATGTTTTTGGACCGGTATGGGTATCTGGAAGAAGCCTTCATGACCTTTTCCTTCGCTCCCATCCGCGACGAATCCGGTGAGGTGGGCGGTATTTTTCACCCCATTACCGAAACCACTGACAAGATGCTCAGTGCCCGCCGAACACAAGTGCTGCGGGATGTGGCCACCAGAACGAGTCAGGCCAAGAGCAACCCGGATATTTACGCGGCCCTAAGCGGTCTCGATGAAAGCTTTGCCCTGGACCTACCCTTTTTACTCTGTTATGAAAGGCAAGCCGACGGGGTCCAGCTGATGGCCACCAGCCAGTCGGCACCCTTCGCTCAAGTCTTACCTGCGTTCACCGAACCGTCATGGCTAAGCGAAATTTCTACCCTAACGGTTCTGGAAGATGTACCGAATCGGTTGGGAAATTTTCAAGGAGCTGCATTTCCCGAGCCCGTCCATACGGCGGTAGTCCTTCCCATTGTACTTTCTACGAAAGCACAGCCGGTGGGCTGGGTCGTAGCGGGGGTAAGCCCCCGGCGGGCGCTGGATCAGGAATACCAGAATTTTTACGCCTTGCTTGCCAATACCATCAATACGGCCTTTTCTAACGTCTACGCCTACCAGGAAGAACAGAAAAAGGCCGAAGCCCTGGCAGCCATTGATCGAGCCAAGACGGCTTTTTTTAGCAACGTCAGTCACGAGTTTCGCACGCCCTTGACCCTCATGCTGGGGCCTTTGGAAGAACTACGGGCGGAGTCTTTATCTTGGACCCAACGCCAGAATCTGGAAACCACTCACCGCAATGCGCAACGGCTACTCAAGCTGGTTAATAACCTGCTGGACTTTAGCCGCATTGAAGCACGCCGAACCCATGCCCACTTTCAGGCCACCGACCTCTTTTCGCTTACCCAGGACCTAGCCAGTAGCTTTCGCTCGATTATTGAAAAAGCGGGCATGCAACTCAACGTGGTGCTGGACCCCTTGCCGGACGTCTACGTGGACCCGGAAATGTGGGAAAAGATTGTCCTCAACCTGCTTTCAAACGCCTTTAAGTACACCCTACAGGGATCGATTACCGTCACCTTACGCCAGCAGCAGAACCAGGCAGTACTTCGCGTAACTGACACTGGGGTAGGAATCCCTATTCGTGAGCTACCCCACATGTTTGACCGCTTTCACCGGGTTGAAAACGCGGGCGGGCGTACCCACGAAGGCACGGGCATCGGTCTTTCGCTGGTACAGGAACTCGTGCACCTGCACCAGGGCTCGATCCGCGTGGAAAGTATTGAACACCAGGGAAGCAGCTTCATCGTTACCCTACCCCTGGGAAAGGCACACTTAGCGGCCAGCGACATCCTGGATACCCCCGCTCAGCCCGGCATAAGTGGACTAGCCGGTACTTTCCTTGAGGAAGCCCGTAGTATTCTCGGCCAGGAGGAAATCCCCGAGCATACCGCTGAGCACCCCGAACGAGATGCGCATACGACGGTACTCATCGTCGACGATAACGCCGACGTGCGACAGTATCTGGTGCGGTTACTCAAGCCCTATTTTGGGATTCGAACCGCTACCAATGGAGCCGATGCCCTGCAACAGCTGCACGCCCACCCCATTGATTTAGTGCTGAGTGATTTGATGATGCCCGTCATGGATGGTAAGCAGCTACTGACCCTGCTCAAGGCGAACCCCGCTACGCAGGCTATTCCGCTGATTTTTCTTTCTGCCCGAGCGGGCGAAGAAGCCCGCATTGATGGGTTGGAGGCGGGTGCCGATGACTATTTAGTGAAACCCTTCTCCAGCAAAGAATTGCTCACGAAAATCCGGGCCCAAATTAAAATTTCGAAAACCCGTTTGTTTGCCGCCAAGCAACTCCGGCGGCTGGTGGAACAGGCCCCCGTGGCCATTGCCATTTATGCCGGCCCCGAGTATATCGTGGATGTGGCCAATGCCGCTATGCTCCAACTATGGGGGCGCCAGGCCCATCAGGTACTCGGCTTTCCTTTACTGGAGGCTTTACCCGAGCTCAACAACCAAGGCTTTGGACCGATCATGGGCCAGGTATACGCCAGCGGGGAAGGGTACGTGGCCCGGGAAATTCCCCTTACCCTGGCGGGCCGCGATACGCCCGTGTATATACAATTAACCCTGGAAGCCCTACGCGAAGAATCGGGCCAGCCTACGGGCATTATCGCCATTGCCCACGAAATTACGCCCCTGGTTATCGCCCGACAGCGGGCACAACACCTGGCCACGGATTTAGAAGACCGGGTCGTCGAGCGTACCGAGAAGCTCGAAATTGCTAATCAGGAGCTGTGGCGGGTCAATCGAGAACTGGAACAGTTTGCCTACATCTCGAGTCACGACTTACAAGAACCCCTCCGCAAAATCCAGGTCTTTGCCAACCTTATGCAAACCCGGCACTTAGTAGCTGGGTTACAAGGTCAGGCCTACCTGGAAAAGATCATGCAATCGGCCGATCGCATGTCCCAGCTCATTAAAGATCTCCTGCAGTTTTCGCGTTTGACGCAGCCCGACGAGCTTTTCACCGAAACGGATCTCAACCTGGTACTCGCCGAGGTACTACGGGATTTTGAAGCATTGATCGCCGAAAAAGGTGCCCAGATTGAGTGCCCCGCTCCGCTTCCCCGGCTCCTGGCGATTCCCGTACAAATCAACCAGCTGCTTAGTAACTTACTAAGCAACGCCTTAAAATTCACCGAAGACCGTCCCCGCATTCAAATTAGCTACGACCCTTCACCCGTACTCCCCACGACTGTAAAAGTACTCTCGACCGATTACGTATGTTTACGCCTCAAGGACAACGGTCCGGGCTTTGATCCAGCTTACGCCGCTCAGTTATTTACCCTTTTTAAGCGACTCGATCCGGGGCAAACGGGTACGGGCATTGGCCTAGCGATCTGTAAAAAAGTAGCCGAAAACCACGGGGGATTCATTACCGCTCAAAGTCGGGCCGGTGCACAATTTGACGTCTTTCTGCCCCGCCACCGCGTGCTGGAAACCTAGGACATCGTTTGACATAAGTAAAGATCGGTGAGAAATGTTTGAGGGTAGACCAGTAGTAAATGCCTCAAATTAGCTCACTACTAATGAGTATAAGCCATTTTTTTAGTACCTTTCCCTGCTCATTGCTTTGCCCTAATCATAGTCCCCCATGAGATCTTTTTTACTCGGCCTGCTGCTCAGTGGGTTGCTGTGTGCCTGCCAATCCAAACCCGCCAGCCCCCCCGATTCGCCCCCCGTCACCCCGATCGAAGTATCCGGCTCACCCATCTCCGCTAAGCAGGCCTGGGAAGAAATCAGCCTACTGAGTGCCGTTCTCAATCAGGAACTCGGTGGCGTGAAAGCCTATGAGCACCTCAACGAAACCAGTGCCGATACCAGCGTTTTTCACAAGCGATTTAAAATTAACCTGGCTGAGCTGCGTCAGTTTTATAAGGGACAAAAAAATCTAATTGTCTACCCCGTCCTGACGGATCTGGACCAACCCCTAAGCCTACTCCTAGGAACGACGGGGCCAGCCGATACCTTGAACGCAGGGTATTTTAAGGGTATTGCTCCTGCCCGGGCTCAACTCTATAAAGAAAACTTTCGCTACCAACTTCTGAGTACCGGGCTGGATAGCTTGCTGGCTCCGCCTGCCTTTTTTAAGAATTACTTTTATTATAGTCTGCCTACCCCCATTGACCGGCTGGAAAAATGGCTGAGCGAACTCTTTCCAACGGGATCCTATCCCGAGTACATCTACCTTTCGCCGGGCTTACTACCCCGTTCTACCGGGGGTGCTTACCTAACCATTATTTACTCCGTGCCCGTAGTCCCCGAAAAAGATGCTGCTTCGGAGGATGCTTACTTTAACGTGATTAAAAATTGCCCCCCACCCAGTAACTGTCAATAAAGGTTTCCCTTCGTATGAGTGATTTTGATCCCTATAACATTGCGATCCTTCTGTTAATGGCCGTCGCCCTGGGTTTGGCTAGCTACCGCCTGCGCACGCTGCCGAAGAGCCTGCGCTATTTTTGGGCTTTATTGCTCTTTACGCTACTAGCCGAATCCCTTGCTTTTTACGCCCGGGTGGTGTATCACAACAACCTGTTGGTTTACAATACCTTTTGGCCCCTTGCTTACGCATTAACCACCCTGGGCTACGCCGAGGAGTTACGCAGCCCCTGGTTGAAACGAAGTCTGATTTTCTATGGAATTTTTTACGTGGTTAACGTACTGTGGTGGCAGCCCTTTCGCTCCGTCGGCGGGACGAACAGCCTGGTCCTTTCCCTGCTGCTAACCAGCGCTTGGGCCCTGTGGTATTTTCAGCGACTGCTGCAACAGCCACATTCCGTTTTTCAGTACCGTTTGTTTTGGATTAGCAGTGGTATCTTACTTTTTAATGCAACTTGTCTGCCCCTGCAGGCTCTGCATAACAGCCTAGGCGAAGACCTGCGGATGCACTACTGGTTTAACCGGGTGGGATTCCTGGCTAACATGGCTATGTACACGTGTTTAGCCCTCGCGTACGTGGGTAAACAGGAACGCTTACCCCTTCAACGTCGGGTATGACCTTTTCGGATCATTTTTTGATTACCTGTCTGGTCGTCTGCTTACTACTGACGACGCTGGCGGGCTTTGTCATTGTCAATACCATTCGCTACCAGCAACGCTACCGACGGCACCAACGCGAGCAGCAAGCCCTGAAAGCTGCTTTTGCCCAGGAGTTGCTGGAATCCCAGCTCGAAATTCAGACGGCTATTCTGGAGCACATCAGCCAGGATTTGCACGATCACGTGGGTCAGCTTCTATCGGTCGTGCGATTGGGCCTGTTTAGTTTACGTAATAAAACAACCGATACAGCGCTTAAACAGGAAGTAAACGAAGTCAATGCCCTGCTGCAGGAAGCCGTCCAAGCCGTTCGGGACGTGACCAAGACACTGAATCCGGGCGTCATTGAAAGCTTCGGCTTGTACGAGAGTGCCGTTTTTGAAGCCAATCGCATCCGTAAAGTAAGTCAGTTGGAATTAAAGGTAAGCCTGGAGGGATCGCCCTACGCCCTTCCCGAGCGGCAGGATTTACTGCTTTTCCGCATGATTCAGGAGATTTTAAATAATGCCCTCAAGCACGCGCAGGCCAGCCAGATTTCCCTGCATTTTTCGTACGAATCTCACGCGTTACGCATCCACATTACCGATAATGGATGCGGTTTTTCCGCACAACCCGCACCGTCCGTAGCGGGCAGCGGACTGGGCCTTAAAAACCTGCATCGTCGCGTCGAATTACTCAAAGGCGCTCTGCACATCGATAGTCAGCCGCAACGCGGTACGTCCGTAACCATTGCCGTACCGACCCTAGGGTAAGCGGGGGCACCGCTACTGCTAGCTATCTTACTAGAAGCGATAGAGTAAACACCTACCTCCGAAATTTTTCCATCCATAACCAAGGATTTTCTACCCAGTTAGTCCTTGATTCCAAGCATATTCTGTATTTTTAACCTTTACAAGGAATTACCCTTTCATAACCGCACCTACACTATACTCCGTCGTAAGTCAGAGTCCGCCATTTCATGAATTACTTAAAAGAAGAGCTATTTACGCTGATCAAAAGTGATCAGCGTATCTTTGACTTTGTCCTGGAATCCGGCTTATGGTCCTGGGACTTGTCTCGGCCCGAACACCAGTGGATGAGCCCACACTTTTGGGGCCTACTCGGCTACGATTCCGTACCTGATCGATTGCCCGAAGCCTTTATTCACCCGCAGGACGAGTACCTGGCCCGCCACTTTGCCGATGCCCATCTAGCCGATAGCCAGGCCCCCTGCCAAGCCGTTATCCGGTATTTTCACCGCACGGGCTCCCTGGTCTGGATCCGTGTGAAGGGTCTGGCCATTCGCAGTGCCGAAGGGCATCCCTTCCGGCTACTGATTACCTTTTCGGATATCACCAAAGAAAAGCAGGCGGAACTGGCCGCCCAACACGAAGCGGCCCTCTACAACTACATCGCCGCTAGTGGTTTATTGTACTTGGTTAAGACCGACGAGCAGGGGCATTATCGCTTTTTGAACCAAAGTTTCTGTCAGGATTTCGGGCTGGATTCACAAGCTGATTTAGGACGCTCTTTGCTGGAAGATGTCATCAAGAAAGATCAAGACAAAGCACAAGCCCTGCTCACCTATAACCAATGGCCTACGGCCGCCCCCCAGGCCATGCGTCTTCGGCAGACGGGCAGCAACGGTGACATCCGTAGCATCGAATGGCTCCTGATGGGCCCGACCAGCAGCGCCCATGAGTTTTTGCTCATTGGCCGCGACTTAACCCAAAACCATAAAGTAGAACGGGACTTCTCCCTGCTCATTGCCAACATGAGCGATGTGCTCACCACGATTACGCCCGAGGGAATTTTAACCTACGCTTCGGCCAGTTGGACCAATGTCTACGGGTATTCACTTCAGGAAACGCTGGGTCAGTCCGTAGCCAGCTTTGTGCATCCCGATGACTTGGCCATCTGCATGAACGCCCTGACGCTGACGCTGACCACCAATACCGTACAGCCCGGGGTGGAACATCGGATCCGTCATAAAAATGGTTCCTGGTGCTGGGCCATCACTACGGCCGGCGTGAATGAACTCGGCGGTGAAATTATTTTGACCAGCCACGATATTACGGATCGGAAAGCGGCCGAAGCCGAACTGCATCACACCCGGCAACTGCTCGAACAAACCAGCCAAATGGCTCAGGTAGGGGGCTGGGAATACAACCCGGATCGCCAGGAGCTTTTTATGTCCCAGGTCACCCGGCAGATCTACGAACTGTCGGGTAATGCTCCCGTAAGTCTACCCCAAGCCCTGGCTTTGCTAGGACCTCATCAAAGCCGGCTCAAGCGACGTGCCCTTCGGGCCCTGCAAAAGGGGCAGCCCTGGGACGAAGAAATTCAAATTAAAACGGCTCAGGGCCAGCCCAAATGGATTCGGACGCTGGGACACGTGGAAATCGTAGAGGGTCGCTGCCAACGTTTCTACGGAAGCATACAGGATGTGGACGAAAAGAAAAAGGCAGAAACCAAGATTGTCCAAGCCCAACAGCAAGCCCTAGCCGCCAGCCGGGCCAAATCCGAATTTCTGGCTAACATGAGTCACGAAATCCGAACGCCCTTAAATGGGGTGGTCGGTTTTAGTGAACTCCTGCTCAAAACGCCACTGGACGAAACCCAGCAGCAGTACGTAAAGCTGGTTGTACAATCGGCCCAAACCCTGCTGGATATCATCAACGACATCCTGGATTTTTCTAAAATTGAAGCTGGCCATCTGGAATTATCCCCGGAGAGCATTGACTTGCCTGAACTAGCTAGTCAGGTTACGGATCTGATCCTGTTTCAGGCCCACCAGAAAAATATTGAAGTTTTACTGGATATTAGCCCCGACGTAACCCGATTCATTCAAGCCGATGGCGTTCGTCTGCGTCAGGTCCTGGTCAACCTGCTCAGTAATGCCATGAAATTCACACACGAAGGTGAGATCGAACTCAAAATTCAAAGCTTAGGCCAACAAGACTCGGGCCTGACACGTTTCCGCTTTTCGGTCCGTGATACCGGCATTGGCATTAAGCCCGATCAACACGAGCGGATTTTTGAAGCCTTTGCCCAGGAAGACGCCTCGACAACCCGACGTTTCGGCGGTACGGGGCTAGGGCTGAGTATCTCTACCAAGTTGCTGGCCTTGATGAAGAGTGAGTTAAAACTCGAGAGTACGCCGGGTCAGGGTAGCTTGTTTTACTTTGAAATCGACTTGCCGGTGCTTCAAGATGCACCAGTGCTTACGACTGATTTGCACCATCTTAAACAGGTCTTAATCGTGGATGACAACGCGACCAACCGCCGTATTGTCACCGATATGTTAGCCTTACATGATATTACCTGTCAGCACGCCAGCTCGGGCGAAGAAGCCCTGGCGCTCCTGCAAAGTACTACCCGCTTTGATGTCGTGCTTATGGACTACCACATGCCCGATCTGGATGGTTTGCAGACGATTCGCCGCATTCGGCAGCAATTACACCTTTCGGGCAAGGAGCAGCCTATCATTATGCTGTGTAGCTCTTCGGATGATCCGCTGCTCAACGAAGCCATGCGACCCCTCGATATTGATGCCCGGCTGTTGAAGCCCATTAAAATGCAGCAGCTCTATCAGGCACTCTCTCGTTTGCAGCAACCCGCGTGCCCACCCGACCAGCCTTTGTCCGCAACAACCGTCTTGAGTGAGCAGGCGCTGAAACTGTTAATCGCCGAAGACAATGCCGTTAACATGCTTTTGGCCAAAACCCTCCTTAAACGCAGCTTTCCTCAAGCAACCTTGCTGGAAGCTACCACGGGCCGACAGGCCATCGAGCAGTTTGTAGACCACCAGCCCGATCTGATTTTTATGGATGTACAAATGCCCGAACTCAATGGGTATGAAGCGACGCTGGAAATCCGTAAACTCGAAACGCACCATCGCACGCCCATCCTGGCCCTTACGGCCAGTGCCGTACTCGGCGAGCGTGAACGTTGCCTAGCCGCGGGTATGGATGATTACCTCATTAAGCCCGTAGTCAAAGCGGCCCTGCTTTCGGCACTTCAGCACTGGCTAGACCGTAAGCCCGTTTAGACATCGGTACCTTTTTATATAAATATTACTCTTTATCTACCTATTGAGTATTATACCCTAAAATCAAAAATTACTCTCCTCTATTTTTATTGGAGGGACTGTACGCATTGTATCATAAAAACATCTATCTTGCGGGCAGATTTAGCGTAAGCGTCAAAAAATTAGAAGATTTTCCCTTCATGGGCAGAATGAAGGGGCCTATACCCTACCGAACCATCCCGCCAGACTCGGTAGTCATCTGCCTTTTGCTCCCGGCCTTGAAAATAGGTTCGGGGGCTTTTTTTTTGTGCCATTTAAAGGCCTGCTTCTTCCCTTTTATCAAGTATTTTTTAAAATATTTTCAATTCTTTTTAATCATTTAACCCTCAAAATTGGGCATAAAAATCCCCCTACATTTAGGGTCCCTATTACGAGATTCCAATGCTAACTTTATATAATCATCCATTATGAAATGGTACTTTTACTTTAAAAAACTTCTTTTTTGACTTAAATTTTTACGTTAAGAACGCTTTTTTATCCATTTAAGTCGATTTTCTCTTTAGATATGATTTAGAGTGAATTAGCATGCACCTCTGCACAGCTGAATCTACCGACTCCTTACCAGCCCTAGCGGAATGGCTTGTTCATTCAATCTTTTCGTTTATTTTCACAGTGTAAACATGTATACAAAGAGTACCCAAGGATCCTTAAGCACTCGCTGTTGGCGGACAGCGGGTGCTTTTTTTGTGCCCTCCTGCCAACTACACCCGTGACATTCGGCCAAGTACTACGGATAAATTCCTGAATCTTACGCCTACGTATTTTCCCCTGAGCATTTTTCAAGCCTTGTTTTCGCTCACTTCGCCTCTTCTAAGGGAAGATTATCACGCTCAACTCCCCTTTTTCTATACTCCTGCGCATGACCTTCCCGCTAGCGGGACCAGCCAAGAAACCCTAGATTTTAGGAAATTTTAAGTCCGATTTTCCACCCCTAAATTTTGTCTATCCATGGTATTTTTGTAATTTTCCCTGCTTATTCAGCCGCTTGCTAGTGGGCTCTGAATGATCTAACGTTTTACGTACTTAACACGCTTACTTTCCGCATGAAACGCAGAGAAGCATTACAAATGGTAGGGGTTATGATGGGAGGTTTGCTGGTAACCCCAGCATTGGCCGACATCGTAGAGGGTCGCCGGGCTCTCCCTACGACATCCGCTAAACTGGTCTTTGACCAGCCTACCGAAGATCTCATCGCTGAAATTGCTGACGTGATTATCCCAACGACGGCAGACTCACCCGGAGCCAAAGCTGCCGGGGTAGGCCCTTTCCTAAACGTATTGGTTTCGGATTGTTACCCCAAGGAATACCAGGAACGCCTGCAAAATGGCTTGGCTCGGGTAGACCGCGAAACCAAGGCTGTTTACGGAAAATCGTTTAAGGATGCTTCGCTGGAGCAGAAAACGAATATTCTCAAGCTGGAAGAAGCGAATGCCTATGCGGACCGTAAAGCAGGCGTAAAAGAGGCACCCTTTTGGTTTACGATTAAGGAGCTCTCCATGTTTGGCTATTTTACTTCAGAAATCGGAGCAACGCAGGCCCTGAGCTACGAATATGTACCGGGCCGTTACGAAGGTTGTACGCCGTTGAAGCCGGGCCAAAAAGCCTGGGCTACCTAGTGGATTCCACCAGGCGTCTATTCCCCTTTTGTTACCGGGCTATGGCCCCATCAAACATTGAATTCTTAAGGAAATGAATATTCTTCGAGCAAACGAACAAAATACGTATGATGCCATCGTGGTAGGTTCGGGAATCTCCGGCGGCTGGGCTGCTAAAGAGTTGACCGAAAAAGGCCTGAAAACGCTGGTACTGGAACGTGGCCGTAAATTCGAACACGTAACCGATTACGAAAATGCATTAAAGAAACCCTGGGAACTTACGCACCGCGGCCGTATTACCAATGAAGAGCGGGCCAGCCACCCCTTTTTGAGCCGTGATTATCCCTACGGTGAAGCCAATAAAACCTACTGGTTCAACGACTCGGATGCTCCCTACAGCGAGCTCAAGCGTTTTGACTGGTACCGCCCCAACATTGTGGGTGGTAAATCCATCATGTGGGGCCGTCAAAGCTACCGCCTCTCGGATCTGGACTTTGAAGCGAACTTGAAAGAAGGAATTGGTACGGACTGGCCGGTTCGTTACGCGGAGATTGCCCCCTGGTATAGCTACGTGGAGAAGTTCGTGGGCGTATCGGGTAGTAAAGATGGACTGGCTCAATTGCCCGACGGCGAGTTTCTGCCGCCCATGCAAATGAACTGTGCCGAGCAGGCCGTTAAGAAAGGCATTGAAGGCAAATTCCCGAACCGGGTGATGACGATTGGCCGGGTAGCGAACCTGACCCAGGCGGGTCCCGCTCAACAGAAAGTAGGTCGGGGTCCCTGTCAGTACCGGAATCTTTGTTCGCTGGGTTGCCCCTACGGTGGCTATTTCAGTAGCCCTTCGGCTACCATCCCCGCGGCCATGGCTACCAAGCGACTGACGATTCGCCCCAACAGTATCGCGTCTGAAATCATCTATGATCCGGCAGCCAAAAAAGCCAAAGGCGTTCGTATTGTGGATTCAGAAACCAATGAAGTCATGGAGTTTTTCGCCAAAGTGATCTTCGTTTGCGGCGGAGCCATTGGTACCACGGCGCTGTTACTGAATTCTACGTCGGACCGTTTCCCCAATGGTTTTGGTAACGACTCGGGTCAATTAGGTCATAACCTGATGGACCACCACTTCCGCACCGGAGCCAGTGGTATCGTGGAAGGTCTGGACGATAAATATTACTTCGGTCGCCGGGCGAATGGTATCTACATTCCCCGTTATCGTAACATCGGTAATGACAAACGTGATTACGTGCGTGGCTTCGGCTATCAGGGTGGCGGTAGCCGCCAGGGCTGGAATGGCCTCGTCGCTGAGATGGGTTTTGGAGCTGAACTGAAAGAAAAAGCGACCAAACCCGGTCCCTGGAGCATGAACCTGGGCGGCTTTGGTGAAACGCTACCCGCCTACGAAAACCGGATGTTCCTGGATAAAACCAAAAAGGACAAATGGGGTCTTCCGACGGTGGTTTTCGATGCCGATTTACGCGAAAACGAGAAGAAAATGCGGAAAGATATGATGAACGACGCGGCCGAAATGCTCGAAGCCGCGGGCGTGAAGAATATTCGCACGTTCGATAACGGTTCGTATTTGGGTATGGCCATTCACGAAATGGGTACCGCCCGCATGGGACGCGATCCTAAAACGAGCGTTCTCAATGGCAATAACCAAGTTTGGGACGCTAAAAACGTATTCGTGACCGATGGAGCATTCATGGCCTCCGCCGGTTGCCAAAACCCCTCACTCACGTACATGGCCTTTACGGCCCGTGCCGTTGACTTTGCCGTAAAAGAACTCAAAAAGAAAAATTTGTAGGTTTTCCCTACGGCCATAATTAACAAAAAGCGTAGAAGACACCCTCTTCTACGCTTTTTGCTTTCCATCGCTACTTAACAATCTATTTTTATTTAGATTCATTAAAAAATATTTGGAATTCATCGAAGTCTGCTCTTGTTTTGCGGGCTATTTAGAAAAATTCCAAATTATGAGAGCACTTCGACTCTTCTTTCTTTTTTCCCTTCTGGCGATTTCTTCCCTGTATGCGCAGCACACGGGTACCCTTCGTGGACGCATCACGACCAAAGATGGTAAACCGGCCGAAGGCGTTTCGGTAGGCATCCGGGGGACTACGCACGGCTCCCTAACGGATGAATTCGGCGAGTACCGAATGACCAAAGTAAGTCCAGGTACGCACGTCCTGGTCGTATCGGCCGTTGGTTTGAAAACGCAGGATAAAACCATCGATCTGCAACCCAAAGCGAGCCTCATCGTTGATTTCTCCCTTATGGAAGACCTGGCTCAACTACAGGAAGTTGTCGTAGCGGCCAGTCGCAATCGTTTTAAAGCGGATAAGGTTTCGCCATCGCTCCGTTTACAGACTCCCTTACTGGAAGTACCTCAGAACATCAAAGTCATCACGAAAGAACTCCTGGCCGATCAGCAGGTGTTTGACATGGTGGATGGCGTTACGCGTAACGTCAGCGGCGCGATTCGTTCGGGCCACTGGGACAATCAGTACGCCAATATTTCGATGCGGGGTACGTCCATTCCGGCGTTTCGTAACGGTATGAACGTAAAAATGCCCTGGGGACCCCTAGCTGACGACATGTCGACGGTCGAACGCATTGAGTTTGTGAAAGGTCCCGCCGGTTTCATGATGGCCAATGGCGAACCGGGCGGCATGTACAACGTAGTAACCAAAAAACCAACGGGGACCAATCAAAGCTCCGTTTCCTTCACCACGGGAAGTTACAATACAATACGGGCCGCCATTGACCTCGACGGCAAACTTTCTAAAGACGGAAAGCTACTGTATCGCTTGAACACGGCTTACCAAACGCGGGATACGTATAACAAATTCAACTATAATGACCGTTACATCATTGCTCCGGTCATCAGCTATCAGATCGATTCTAACACCGTCATTACGGCCGAGTATACCCACCAGCACGTTGAAGCATTAGCGCTGGGTAATTACACGTTTTCGAAAAAAGGCTTTGGTGAGGTGGGTCCGGAATTCTTTCTGGGGGATCCGGCGCTTAATCCCCGCATCATTCAAGATCACAATGCCTTTTTGTACTTCTCGCACCGAATCAACGACCGCTGGAAGCTGAACGCCCAGATTGCCTACTTCAACTATTCCCTCGGTGGGGGTGGTACGGTATGGGTAACGTCCATCGATAGTGTGGGTAACATGCGTCGGAATTATAACATCGGCGACGAGCTGGCTATTAACAAAACGGGTCAGCTTACCCTGCAGGGTGAAGAGCGAACGGGCTCCGTCTTGCACCGCATTCTGGGTGGAATTGACATGGGGAATTTGAAAACGTGGGGAGATTTCAGTACCACGATGCTAGGTGATCTCCAACTGGCGGGCAATGCCAATTTTAACATTTACAATCCTACGTACGGTATTCCGCTAGCGAATATTCCGCAGTTTGATCGTTCCCACAGTATCCGGGAACGTTCGGGTTCTAACATATACGCGACCAACTTGACCTATTCAGGGATTTACCTACAGGATGAAGTGCATTTGTTTCAGGATAAGTTACGCCTGACCGTTGCCGCTCGGTATACGCAGTCCCGGACGGTGGGTAAAACGAAAGCCACGGATATCAAAAATAACGTGGTAACCCCGCGTTTTGGCTTTAGTTACTCCGTCAACCGTGAGATGAGCATCTACGGTCTATACGATCAAAGCTACCTGCCCCAGGCCGGAGCCGATTTCGATGGAAACGTCTTCAAGCCGGTCTATGGCAACAACACCGAATTTGGGATTAAAAAAGACTGGCTGGGTGGAAAGTGGAATTCTACCTTCACGATCTATCAAATTACGAAAAGCAATGTGTTGACGCCTGACCCTCGTTTCGGGATCAATAACCCGCAAAACTGGCAGGTACAACTCGGGCAGATTGTCTCCAAAGGTGTTGAGTTTGACTTAACCGGCGAAATTGTTCCCGGGCTGAATGCCACCCTGAACTATGCCTATACGGATCCGAAGGTAACCAAGGATGAGACCGCAAACCCCGCTAACAACCGCAAAGGAACCTATCTGACCGGAACGGCCAAACACATTACCAACGGCTGGCTGACGTACCGCATCAAGAGCGAGCGTTCGGCCCTTCGGGGACTGGGCTTCTCGGGCGGTTACCAGTACCAGGGGGAACGTTTTGCCGGAGCCGGTCTGAAGGAATCAAACTTCCCGGACTTCTTCCGTCTCGATGCCGGGGTCTCCTACCAGGCCCGAAAAATTAATGTTTCTTTGCTGGTTAACAACTTGGCTGATAAACGGATGTTTACCTCCGGCAGTGCACCGGCTAACCCCCGAACGGGTTACTATACGTACATCTACGAATTTCCCCGGAATTTCCGTCTGAACTTTGGTTACAAGTTCTAAATAGGCATACCTTGTAAAAGCCTCCGCGATGCCCAGCGGGGGCTTTTACGTTTTAAGCTTTTCCAGGTGAGGCTTCAATCGAGTATCTCCTCTTCCGATGGCGTATTCGAAAGCGGATTTTTTACCGTCAGCGGCAGAAAGAACGTTTGCTGGCAAAAGCGGCAACGTATATACTTTAGCGGTAGAAATCCAGCTAGTTTTTTCATCCACTCCGGTCGACTTAGACGTTCCAGATGCGCGGTTCGATGACATTTGGGACAGGCCCAATCGTGGGCCGTTCGCCGCTGAATGGTGAAGAGGATACCAGCGTAACTAGCCAAGATAAGAAAGACAAGAGCGGCAGCAATCATACGGGAAAAGAGGTAAAGCAATCAAAGATAATTCCTTTTCACTAAGTCGCCAAGCCTTACCTAGGTAAAGTAATACTAAAAAAACTACTACCTTTCATCAAAAATCATCCTCTTTCAAAATTAAATTGCGACTGGCGTGTGCAAAGTTTCTGAGAAGCCCCTATCTTTCGAAAAGACCTCCCTTTGTTGTCATCCACCTAATTTATTAAACGCCACGGGCCGCCCCCCGTTCCTAGAAGTATTTTGTGCATGTCTAAAGAAACCGCCCGGCAACTGGTCCTTTTCGACGTATTAAGGGGTATTGCTATTCTTTTTGTCTTCGGCTATCATTGGCACCAAGCGTATTTTCCGCAGGTACTAACGGCTACGGAGGGCCCTCTGCTTTCACTCCATCACGCCACACTTTCCAATCTATACGCTACCTTTTCACCGCTGGCCTACGGAAATCTAGGGGTACAACTCTTTCTACTCATCAGTGGATTTCTGATTCACTATTCCTTTCTGAGTAAACAAGAATCCCTCAACTATAAGCAATTTATGCTCCGGCGATTTTGGCGAATTTACCCGACCTATCTGCTGGTGCTCCTTTTCTTTGCCTTCCAAAATCAGCAACTTACCCAGTATGTCTTACACAACGAACGCGGTCAGTTTTCCTTTCTAACCCACCTCCTACTGATTCATAATCTCTTCGATGACGCCGATATTTTGTTCGGATTCAACGGTTCGTTTTGGAGTTTGGCCCTGGAAATGCAGCTTTACGCCTTATACCCTCTGTTGCTGGCCCTTCGCAAGCGGTACTCGCTGCCTAAAGTCTGTGTAGGTTTACTAGTGATTCATCTCGTGGTCATTACCTACTGCTTGTATGAGTTACGATTCAAGTTTAGTGAAATAACCTTCGTGGGTCATTTCTGGATCATGTGGGCCTTGGGAGCACTCGTCGCCGAAAACTACTATTATGGGAAACGTACGTTTCGCGTATCCGCTCCAGCCTTGGTTGCTTTCTCTCTGCTTTTCCTGGGTACCAAGTTTTTTCCGACATTTTACATCTTCTTCCAATACATTGGTTCGGCTCTGTTGTTTGCCATGCTACTGGATTACCTGCTGGAGAAGCCTTTGAATTTTACGAAACCGATCTATCAAGTCCTCAGCCTGATTGGGGTTTGCAGCTACAGCATTTACCTCATTCATCAGCCGCTACTGGGCAACCTCTATAGTTCCATTGATCTACTCGGTCTGGCTCGCCACTGGCCCTGGTTTAAATTCGTCAACGTTAGCGTTGCCTTCGCTTTTATTACGTTTCTTTCCTATAGCCTTTATCTGGTGGTGGAAAAAAATTCCGTTACGCTGGGAAAGCGCTTGAGTACGCTCGGCAAACCCGTGCGCGTACCCAAGCAGTCCAAAGCGTTTGAAGTAGTCGAAAAATAGAGGCTTATTTAGAGGGGGTCGGCTGGTAGAGAAAATAGTCGTACACACTCCGACTGATCTGAGCAATGGTTTGCTCCCGCAGCTCGGACGGAGCCTGCGAAGCTCCCACCATAACGGCAATGACGATATGACCCGCATTGCCGGGCAAGGTAATGATTCCCACATCATCGGTAGCCGAGGCACCCATCGTACCCGTTTTATGAGCCACTACCGTTTCAGGGGGTAAATACCCCTTCAAACGACCTTGTCCGCCCCGGCAACGTTCCATGATCGCCAGTAGCGTATCCCGACTGGCGGCGGATACGGCTTTGGCCTGATAAATCTGGGTGAGTAACTCAACCATCGCTTGCGGTGTAGCCGTGTCCCGGGGATCTTTATCAAACGTTGCCTGGGCCGTTTTCCGTACCTCCGGGGTCAATTGTTCTTCCAGCTTCGTGTAGAAACCAGGATTTTTCCACTGACTCGTATCGGGCAAGGTTACCCCTTCCCAATCGGCAATGAGTTGGATGATGGTACGGTCTACGGACATGCCTTTAATGCCTAACGTTTTCAAGCGATTTTGTACGGCCCCGGTTCCACCCGCCAGGCGAATGAGTACGTCCGTAGCCGAGTTATCACTGATGACCATCATTAACTCCATCAGGTTCTGGAGCGAAAGCTGAACGCCCGGTTTGGCAAACAGTGTCTCTAGCGTACCACTTCCGGGATGCAGATCCGAGGGTTTTAGCTCCGTCATGGTCAAATACGAAAGTTCTCCTTTTTCGATCTTGCGGAGTAATTCTACGGCCACGGCCACCTTCATCGTACTCGCCATCGGAAACCGATCGTTTGCGTTCATGCGGATCTCTCGCCCACTTTCCAAGTGCAAGGCACAGACGCCTACCTTGCCTTTGGCCAGCCTAGCCATACGTTCGAGTTCCTGTTGTAATCGCTGCGTGGCGAGGTCGCTCGTTTTTAATGAAGATTGTGCCGAAACCAGTAGTGGCAACAGAATAAAACCACAGATAAGCCTTAAGAATGGAAAGCCGGAAAAGATCATTTTCATAGGAACGAACGCCTGAACGAGTATCAGTTTATGATTAAACGTCGAACCTAGCATTTTTCCTACATAAAATAAAATCACTTCAATAGTTTACGTACATCTTTCCTAAATGTCAAAATAATATTTTTACTTTGATGCTTTTCCCAGAATAATGTTCATTTCAAACATTTCACTGCTTTATATTCATTCCATGAAGCCGACTAAAGAGGGAAGCGGATCGTACTGGCCTAACGCTCATCGGTGAACGCTAGTACCTTTTAACCCGCCACCGCTGGATCTTTCGCTCTGCTTTTTAACCAATTAAACCTTTTATGCACAAACGCTTACTATTTTCCATTCTTACGCTTTTCCTGTTTTCGGGTTCGCTGGCCTTGGCTCAGCAAATTCGTGGAAAAGTCACCGTAGAGGGCGATAACACGCCGCTACCGGGTGTCAATGTTTCCCTGAAAGGTACTTCCAGTGGTACCGTCACCAATGCTAATGGGGAGTATAGTATCAATCTTAGTGCCGGGCGTACAGTACTGGTTTTTAGTTACATCGGTTACGTAAACCAGGAAATTGACGCGAGCGGCCGTAGCACCGTAGATGTGACCTTGAAAGCCGACAACAAACAGTTTAATGAAGTCGTCGTCACCGCTTTGGGTATTAGCCGGGATAAGAAGGCCTTGGGCTACGCTGCTCAGGGCGTCGGTTCCGAGGAACTCGTACAGAACCACCAGCCTAACCTCGTCAATGCGCTGCAGGGAAAAGTGGCCGGGGTTACCATTTCAAGTACGGGTGGTGCACCCGGTCAGGGAGCCCGTATTTTGATCCGCGGGATTAACTCCATTGACGTCAGTCGGGATAATCAACCCTTGTTCGTGATTGATGGAGTTCTGCTGGACAACTCTACCTCTACACTGGGAAATGATGCCGCGGGTCGTGGCATGAGCAACCGGGCTGCCGATGTGAACCCCGAAGACATTGAAACCATTAATATCCTGAAAGGAGGAGCGGCCACGGCTCTCTACGGCTTACGTGGGGCCAATGGTGTGGTCGTCATTACGACGAAATCAGGCAAAGCCGGATCCCTACGGGCCAACTACAGCGGCACCTACGGTTTTGAGAATGTAAATAAATACCCCGACGTACAGGACAAGTACACCATTGGCTGGCAGGGTCAGTACGATCCGAACAGCTTCTGGCCTTCCTGGGGACCGACGGTTGAGGAAGCCCGGAAAATTGATCCGACGCATCCGGCCAAGCTATACAATCACTTTAAGGACGCGTATCGCACGGGTCAACAGTTTCAGAATAACCTTTCGTTTTCGGGGGGTACGGATAAAATCAACTTCCTTTCCTCGATCTCGCACCTGAATCAGCAGGGCGTTATTCCCTTCACCAACTACGAAAAGCTTTCGCTGCGCCTCAATAGCAATATCAAATTCAGCGATACGTTTACGACGGGTGTGAACCTGAATTTCATCAATTCCGGGGGCGATCGCTACAATGCCGGTCGGTACAACGAAACCTTGAGTTACTGGTCACCCCGCTACGACGTACGCGACTATCTGACGCCCGACGGAACCATGAAGGCCTACTCAGGGGATAACGCCAACCCGATGTATAACGCGATGACGAATAAATTCCGCGACAACGTCAACCGTCTCATTGGGGGGGTGAATTTCATGTATGCCCCCGTTTCCTGGCTGACGTTTACCTACCGGGCTGGTTTGGATACCTATTCAGAAGACCGGCTCCAAACGGCTCCGGGACCCAAGGGCATTGCGGGTGAATACATTTCCGGAGATAATGACCTGGGCTTTGTTTATCAGTACCATACCAATTTCCGGGCCATTACCTCTACGTTTGCCGCCAGTGCTACCCACAAATTTGGCGATTTGAACACAACGCTTCGCTTAGGACACGATTTGTACGACCGTCGCATTCGCAGCTTTGGAGCGGAAGGTACGGAGCTGACCGTTTACGATTACTTTGATTTGCGGAATGCCAAAACCATTGTTCCGGTCCAATCGGCCGAAGACTACCGCCTGATGGGCCTTTTCGGTGAGTTAACGCTCGACTACAAGGATTACCTGTTTTTGACCCTCACGGGCCGGAATGACATGACGTCGTCCCTGCAATCGCCCAACAACTCCTTCTTCTACCCTTCGGCCAGTCTGGGGTACGTGTTCTCGCAACACATTAAACTACCCGAAGTACTGAGCATGGGTAAACTCCGGGCCTCGTACGCTCAGATTGGCAAGGACGCCGCTCCGTATTCGACCGCTACGGGCTATTCGTCGTACCAAAACCTGCCTTCGGGCCTGACGGGCTTCACGCGCGGGGCCTTGCTGGGCAATCCGAACCTGCGTCCGGAATTTACGGATACCTATGAAGCGGGTCTGGAACTGGGCTTCCTTAATAACCGCCTGGGACTGGATTTCACGTATTATAACTCGCTGAGTAAAGATCAGATTATTCAGGTGAATGTCTCTTCCGGTACGGGTTATGTACGGGCGGCTATTAACTCCGGAGAAATGCGGAACCGGGGCGTTGAATTGATTTTACGGGCTACGCCCATCAAGACCAGCAAATTCAGTTGGGACATCAACCTGAATTTCTCGGCCAACCGCAACAAGATTGAAAGCATTCGGCAGGATCTGACGGAAATCAGTTACGCTTCTGAATTCGGATATGCGAACTCAACCGTAACGATGAAACTTGTTCCCGGCCTAGCCTACGGTAACCTCTACGGAAGAGCCTACCAACGGTACTATCCTAACACCGGCGAAGAACAACCCGCGGTACTGGATCGGGATCGACCCATTGTGATCGGAGCCAATGGTTTCCCCGTGATTGGTACGGCTCAGAAGCTGCTGGGCAATACACAGCCCAAATGGCTGGGTGGTTTGAACAACACGCTGCGTTACGGCAATTTCACGTTTACGGCCCTCTTCGATGCGCGCGTCGGTCAGGATCGGTACAATCAAATGGGTAACTTCTTCTCGGCGTTTGGCATCGCTAAATACACCGAAGACCGCAACGATACCAAGGTATTCGAGGGGGTTTTAGCTAATGGTACCCCCAATACCAAAGCCGTTTGGCTCGGTCAGGGTGTTGGTCCGGATGGATTTAACTACGGCAACGGCTTCTACCGGAACGTCCACCGGGGCGTTTCAGAGCTGTTCATCGAGGATGCTTCCTGGGTACGTCTGCGTTCGGCGAGTCTGTCGTATTCCATTCCTTCCTCCTGGATCAAATCGTCCATCGTCAAGAACGCCCGCCTCAGTGTAACGGGCAACAACCTGTGGCTGTGGACCAAGTACACGGGCTTTGATCCCGAGGCTTCTACCACCAACAGCGGTAGCAACGTAGATGGCTTTTCGGGCTTTAGTTACCCAGCCGTGCGTAGTTTCCTGTTTTCTCTGAATGTAGGTTTTTAATGATTTGATGGACATGAAAAGCACTTTGAAACGATATACCCTTTTAGCACTGACCACCCTGGGCTTAACGACGCTTTCGGGTTGTAAGGATTACTTTGACTTGAACGATAACCCCAACCTGATTTCCAATCCACCGCTGGCCTCCCTGCTTTCGACGACAACGCAGAAAACGGGTCTGAATTCCCAGCGGGTGGGCGGAATCACGTCGTATTTTGTGCAGTACCTGGCCAGTCCTAGTACGGCCAGTCCTACGGACACGTATCAGGTAACCGATTACACCGGAACCTGGGATGCGGTCTACTTCGGCATGGCCGATTTAAGTGATCTCAAGCGACTGGCACAGCAGCAAGGGGCTTCGGAATACGTAGGAGCCGCCGATGTAATGCTTTCCTATCACTTAACGCTGATCCACGATCTGTTCGGCAATGCTCCTTTTTCGGACGCGTTTGCCGGTACTACGCTTACGCCCAAGTACGACACAGCGGAAGATCTATACGCCGCTGCGCTGAATCTGGTCAATGAAGGGATTACGGAACTGAGTAAAACCGATTCCCGCGTAAAACTGGCGGCGGCCAACGATCTTATTCACAAAGGCAATACGGCCGCCTGGATTAAAACGGCCTACGCCCTAAAAGCTCGCCTGCTGACTAAAGTCTCTAAAACGAGTGCTTATAAGCCCGCCGATGTATTGGCTGCGGTGGAAAAGTCGTATACTTCGAACGCCGATGATGCGCAGATGGCCAGCTTTCAGCTCCGCAATCCCTGGGCTCAGATAGCCCGCGATAATGCGAACTTGCTACTCGACGGCTGGTTGTCGGAGCAACTCGTGGATCAGTTAAATGGTACGACCTACGGGTTGTTTGATCCCCGCGTAGAGAAGATTACGGATAAAACGGTAAACGGCGTCTACAAGGGTACCATCAACGGACAGGGTAACATTGGAGCGGCGAATACGATCAAGGATGAAAGCTACATTACGCTGAATTCGCCCCTGACGGGTGATGCTTCGCCCCTGCTGATTGCGACCTTCGCCGAACTCAAATTCATTGAAGCCGAAGCAGCTTTCCGAAGTGGGGATAAAACGCGGGCCTACGCAGCCTACCTAGCGGGTATTCAGGCCAACATGGACAAACTAGGCGTAGCTTCAGCCGCCAGCCAGACGTATCTGTCGAACGCTACCGTAGCCGTGGGAGCTCAAAACCTGACGCTCGATCTGATTTTTAAAGAAAAGTACGTGGTTACCTACCTCAATCCCGAGGCCTGGAATGACGCCCGCCGTTACGATTATAAATACAAAAACTTTACCCTGCCCCTGAATGCGGCTCTGCCTACGTTCATTCGCCGGGTAGCGTACCCCAACGGTGAACAGGCCAAAAATACCTCCAACGTTCCAACGGAAGTACCTTTGTCTACGCCGCTTTGGTGGGATAAATAAGGCGACAAATTACGTTTTACCAGAAAAGGCGACCTTGCGGGGTCGCCTTTTTCATGGCTGGATTGTATGCTCTTTACAGTCAAGGGCTTTGGCGAGTCCTTTTCCGCTGCTTGTAAGAAACAAGACTTTTTTTGAGGTGACAAAGGGCTTTACGACCAAGCCTTATTCCAAAAGAGAAGCCGTTGCCTTAGGCGATCGAATGGTATACGAAAACGGTGCACTTTGGGCTTCGCCGGGTTTCAGATTCCATCGCCAGTGAAAAATACCCGTTTCCGCGTTGACTTCGGCTCCGCTCGCTTGATGATCGAGGATTTCAATCTCTTTCATTTTCGAAATGGGAAACTGATCGTATACCACCAGCGAGATGGGTTGGCGACGGGTGTTGCGTACGCTGATTTCGTACCGGCGTTCCTCGGACTGCGTACTACCCAGGAAGGATTTCTTCGTGAATTCCTTCTTCTTGGTTCGTTGTACCTGCACCGCTTTGTCGCGTCCGAGCGACAAGCGAAGGGTGTCGCCCGTGTTGTCCAGATTCAGCGTCGATTTTCCTACGTAATTGCCTTCCAGAAACAACTGAATATCACCGTTTAGTAAACCATATCGCTCCCAGTTGGGAATCTGAGCGGTCAGGAATACGTCCGAATTGAGTTTAGGTACGGCACTGTATTCGTATAAAGCCGGTAATTCTACCTGCTTCACCTCTACGGCGTATACTTTTCCATCCGATGGAATAGTATAGGGCGTTTTAATGTCGTAGGTGAAACTGGTAGGAGCTTCTTTTTCATTCAATTCCAAGGGTACACCCGCTACCTTTCCCTGCAAAGACTGAACCGCTCCCGTTAGAGCACGTTTGTACTCAATTCCCTGGCCTCGTACGACCACTTCATTTAATGCCTGTTGGTCCGCTTCCAGCTGCACATCCAGTATTTCCGAGAAGAAGGGTTTTCGTTGAGATCGAAAGCCAATCCCAGCAAAGACAAGTTGGGTAGCACTCTGCGGCAGTTTCGGTGGAATGCTCAGGCGATAGAAACCATTTTCATCCGTTAGCGTGCCTAGACTCGTTCCCGATACCATTACAGAAGCGTTAGCAATCGCCACTCCCGCAACGTCGGTCACTTTACCAGAAACCTGCGTAACCGTGGGATTGTACGTTTGGCTGATGGGAGGATTCAGTTCAGGATAGTAATTCGTCTGGCCCGTTACCCAAGGCTTAAGCATTGATTGCGTCGCCCGTTGCCGGGGGTCTGCGTTGGAAAGGCTTAACTGGATTTGTTTCCAATCTTCGCCCGTGTACTGAAACACCTGAGCTTTGTAGCCCAGTTGCAGGGGTTTCGTTAGATCATTGACCCGAGCGTCATAACTAGGAATCCAACCCGCGTCGGCTACAAAATACGTGAGGGTGAATTGAGCCTGGGCAATGGGTTGTGGACTGGAAATAGTAATCCATACCTCCCCTACCTGCTGATCCGTATCCGTATTCACGCGGGTTTGTTCACCATTGAGAACCTTGAGTTCGTCCGTATACTGATTGATTTTTCGTTCCAGTTCGAGTTGCTTTGTGAGTACTTCCGTTAGGCGAGTTCGCTGGAAATCCGCCGCTTCTTTGATCTCACTGGCTTTGAGCGTTTGCACTTTTCCACCCAATTCCTGATTCTTTAGTAAAAGAGTTTCTTCCTGTTTATACACTTGGAGCAGCTTTTGTTCCAACTGAATGTTAGCT
Source organism: Siphonobacter curvatus (assembly GCF_002943425.1). NCBI lineage: Bacteria > Pseudomonadati > Bacteroidota > Cytophagia > Cytophagales > Cytophagaceae > Siphonobacter > Siphonobacter curvatus. The sequence continues at coordinate 340,526 of NZ_PTRA01000003.1, read as the reverse complement.
TCGATCTCGGCCCGGCGTTTATCAAATTGTTTGGTTTTCTCCAGTCGCGATACGCCTTCGTCGGCGTAGCTCTGCTGAGCCTGTACGGACAGCACCGTAAAATTTCCCTCCCCTCGGAGCTGGATGCTCTGCTTGTCGAGTTTAGGGGAGAGGTTTTTGAAATACAGTTCCGTTCGCCCGGCGGGTAATGCCGTTTGAGCGGTTCGCTGAATCTGAGCACCGTTTAAGAAAACGGTTACTTTTTCGAGCTTGGAAGTCAGCGGGATGGGCGTAGGTTCCGCCAGGGCTACAAAGGAGCTAAGGAGTAGGAAAAGCAGCGTTCGCTTCATCGGGAAAGGGTTAAGATTCACCCTATGGATGCAAAAGCGGCTTTAATTCCATAGCAGAAAATTATTTTTTTCTGCTGCTCTTGCGTGAAAGCCCTGAATTAGCCTTTCACTGCCGTTTTTAATGGTACTTTCCCACGGCTCCTTGAGGTCTTTACACGCGAATGCATTCGCCTTATCTTATAGGGAAAACCAGAAGCCTTATTTGTTTATAGGGTTTGTTGGTTCTGGCTAGCCAATAAAATGTATTTTTCTTATGGGATAATCGGTATTATTCCGATTATCCCATAAGAAAAATACACATGAACTTAATTCAGCGTATACGAAATCTTTCAAGCCAGCCACTGACGCACCAATTGCTGAGTTCGCTGTTGAAGAGCTACAAACGTCCCAACGATAAGATCCATGAATTAATCTCCGCAGGCATTATCGAACCTGTTAAAAAGGGGCTGTATTTGCCGTCGGCGAAACGTTCAGAAACGCGTACGGAACCATTCCTTCTGGCAAACCACATGCTTGGACCCAGTTACGTATCGTTTGACAGCGCACTCTCCTACTATGGACTAATTCCAGAATGGGTGTTCGAAGTATCTTCCGCCACCACCAAGGCTTCGCGCAGCTTTAACACACCGACAGGCGCGTTCAGCTTTACACGGATGCCACTTCCTTATTACAGTTTCGGGATTCGTCAAGTTGAGCTGGGAAAAAACCAGCATGCGCTGATCGCATCCCCTGAGAAAGCTTTGTTTGACAAAATAGTCCATACAGCAGGTTTGAAGCTACGCAGTAAAATTGCTGCCGGCGACTACCTGATTGAAAACTTGCGGATAGAGGAGGATCAGTTACAGCAGCTGGCTAGAAAAACAATGGAGACTTGGCTAACAGACTCCCCTAAACGCGAGAGCTTGGCACAAGTCATTAAATTCATTAGGCACTATGATTAAAGATTGGCTCGCGAGCTATAACCCCGCTACTAAGAACGATGCAACCCAAGCGCTGCGCGAAATTATGCAGGAGGTTGCCCTGGCTGGACTTTATCGTAAAGGCTTCTTTGAAAAGGCTGCATTTTATGGCGGTACCGCACTCGGCATCTTTTACGGCATTGACCACTTTTCTGAGTATCTCGACTTCTCCCTACTCGGCGTTGACCCTGATTTTTCGATCAATACCTATCTACCTGCTATTACCCATGGATTTGAGGCGCTGGGAATGCATGTATCGATTAAGGAAAAACAGAAAGCGGTTAAGACGAATATTGATTCTGCATTTTTGAAGTCGGAAACAATCTGGCGGGAATTGGTTTTAGAAAGCGTCGTGCCTCAGCAAGGGCTTGGGCAAACGGCTAGCATCAAAATCAAACTGGAAGTTGATACGATGCTGCCTCCGGGCTTTGATACGGAAGAGAAACTACTACTTAAACCATTCTCATTTTATGTAAAGTGTTTTAGCATTTCCGACCTTTTCGCCGGGAAAATGCACGCCCTGCTTTTCAGAAAATGGAACGACAATATGAAGGGGCGCGACTGGTATGATATGGAATGGTATATCAGAAAAGGTGTGGCATTAAATCTTAACCACTTTGCGCTACGTGTTAAAGACAGTGGAGATTGGGAGCAGGGAAATATCAGTGAAGCCGAGTTTCGGGTATGGCTGAATGCAAAAATAGATTCCGTTAACTTCCAGCGGATCAAGGATGATATTCGGAGGTTTATATCAAATGACAATGTTTTAAATAGTTGGAGTCCGCAGTATTTTCATGATTTGGTATCAAAACTAAAAGTCAATTATCAAAACCAGCATTAACAATGCGATTAATAAAATACAGGATTGTATTCTTGTGATTGCAATAAGTGCATGCCATCAGAACACCAAAAAACCTAAATCTGACTCGTCAAGCTCAGTAACCCGCTTTGTCGAAAGTTTGTGGTCGTCTCCTGACGCTGCCGGCTTGTGTGATAGTGCTCAAATAAAGGGTGGCGTCCCCACAGATTACCGCTCGTTGACACCGGAAGTCTCTGATGTGAATAGCTCGGCGTTTTTTCAACAGCTTCGTTCAAGTTGATACCGATGCATCTTAACCGAGCTCTGCCAGAGAAATGACTAGTTTTTCATAAGCTGCCTCAGCCGGCCGTGATAAGCCTGCAGGTAATTTCGTTTTGTTGTCTGGTCCAGGAAAGAAGCAGAGATTAACTGCTCGACTTGCGGGGACCCGCTGAGCATACGTGAGACTATTCCGTCAAATACTTTCGAACTGATTCCTGCTATCTGAGCCAGTAAAGTAAATTGCTGCATCACCTTTCCCTGGGCTAGTTTTTTTGGTAAAATCCCGTCGTCGAGTGCAAAATCTTTATCGCCGATATGTATACGGCTGTTGAGTAAATCATAGGCCGGACTCAGTCGGTAGTCCCCCTGATCAGTTTCAAGCAGCGAGAAGTTTTTGAAATGCGCATCACCGTTAGAGGATAAATAGTTGAACATTAATGTGCGTAGCAACTTTGGTGCTTCTACTGTGTAAGCGGGAACATACTTTTGCATCAGCTCAAAAATCTCTAAATAATTTCCCAAGTATTTATAGTGTTCTCCATGGGTTTGGGGCGTACGTCCTGCCAATGATGCAAAATCATCCTGCGCACGTTTCCTGCCATCGGCATGCCTGTCAAATCGTTTCGTAATATAGGCCTGCGCGCCATCGGCAAAAAAGATCAAGGCGTTCTCCGCTGTTTCAATACCGTAAACCTGCCTGGCGATCTGCATAGTCAGATGCTCGTTGGCCGGCATTTGGTCCGGCCTGCGGCCTGCGGCCGGTATCGGCTTCAAGATATAAGTACCTTGCTCGTCTTCTTGGATTAATCGCAATTTATTCTTGTCAAGGGTTACCGAGAACTTTTCCTGGACACCCGATATTGAGATCCGTTTGCGGTTCTCTTCAAAAAGTTCATCAGTATCTTGATTAGTCGCCGGCGAACCATAACTAAGAAAATGACTTACGCGCTTGCCATCGAAGACCCGTCTCAGGCAATTCTTGCTGTAAGTGTCATAGCCAGGCGCCAATGTGCCTGGGCAAAATTCAATAACTGGTAAGCTCATTGTTTTGGGATTTTAATAATTGTCACGGCTCCAATCGTGTCGCTTTTTGCAGTCGTGAGCAGCAAGCCGAAGTAGTCGTTTCGATCTATTCGGTTTAGGCGACAGACCAATTGTTTATTGGAGCCTTCTGGCAGCATATTATAGAAAAAAGGAAATAGATATTTAGACTGATAAGTCTGAATCGTTTTTGGTAAAGTCAGACTGATAGCAGGTTTCGAACTGTCTTCTATCCATTCTTTGTGGTACTGAAATTCAAACCTACCTTCGTCATCCTGCGATAGGATACCAGCCTCTTCTCCTCTAAAAAGAACTTTTGCGGCTCTCATGGGTTAATTGTTTTTTTTATGCTCAGGGTGATTTCAAGGCCCAGGGCATCACACAGCTTTTTTAATGTTGATAAAGTGGGGTTGCCCTTGCCAGACTCAAATTTTTTTAAAGCACCCAGCGCTACACCAGATAAGTCGGATAGTTCTTTTTGCGTAACCCGCAGTGATTCCCGCCTTGCTTTGATCGCCTCAATGATGGACAAAAAGTACATTATAGTATTCTTTTTAATGTAAAAATAATATTTTTATTCTTATTACCCCATAAAAGTATTCTATAATGTACTTTTCTAGGAAGGTTAGTAGAAATTTGAAGCATGGTATAGGAAAGCACACTTAAATGTACTTGCTGCAAGGATCAATCTGTAAGCTGATAAAAAGGGCGTGTTCTGTGACCTTAGCCCTGAAAAATGGACATTGAGAAATGGAGGATTTGGATAATTGTTGTACCTTAAACGTAGAGGCAATTGTCACGAAAAAGACCGCAGCGACGGCCGCAAAATTCATCGAGGCCCAGACGGTTGGCCGCTCCGCGGTGGCCGCTCCACGGTGGCCGCTGCCATTGTGTTCGCCCTCAAGCAAGCGGATACCGTATCGCTCTTGCACCTGCTGGTAGGTCAGCTCGCCTTTTTCTATCTGACTACCCACGGCCCGTTTAAAGCCTAGGTTGTAATCACGTTAACTACGCTTCTTTAGTGATAATGAACTCCTGCCCATCCATAATAAGTCTTTTTTGTGTCAACTTATTTTAGGACTACACAGCAGCCTTCGTCCTAAACGCCGAAAAAGGCTCGGCTCCCTGGCTCTGATCCTGATGATTAGATACAAAGCGTTATCCGATGCTGGTCGACTTTGCCTGGAGGCTTACATTACCTTGACCGATTATACCACCACGCTTTTTGATAAGTACGAGGAAGACATCGGTGGGCAATCCGTGTGTGAACAGGCAGAATACCCGTTAAAACAGACCAAATCAAGGTGTGCCTATGGAAAAGATGAATTGCGAGCACGTATATATGCCAATGTATCCAGAAGCGAAGGGATAGGAGCCATTAATATCATGCAAATGTTGACCAGGTAGGAACCGCGCACGTTTGATCACTTCCTTCCTAACCGGTATGGGGCTGTCAATCTTTTTCTGTCAGTTTTTTAGATACGCTTTTCCTAGAACATGTTTTTGATGGCAATGATTTTGATCAGGCCCTTCCTCATCCTACCGCCACAGTACCCCAAACCTTTAGCCAAAGGGCTAGGTCTGAGTCAGACTTAGCCCTTTGGCTACCTATACGTATACGCTTAAATTTTTACTATTTGTGACGATGCTAAAGCAATTGAACCTAAACTTAACGGGTATAAGCCATTTTATGCTGGCACTAAGACCCTATAGGCCCTGTGTAGCTCAGGACATCTTTCCCATTCCCCTACGAAATTTGATTTCCACGTACGTATCCGCAGTAACGGGCTTTTTTATAAAAATCAAAAACGTTTTCCTTACTGCTTGGCATAACCACGAAGCTGTTTTTTCACCCAATCCATATCCGATTGCAGCGAAGCGGTCTCTTTCTGAAGATCTTCATTCGTCGCCCGAAGTTTCGCATTTTCGGCTTTCAGCTGATTCACCTCTTCGATCAGCGCTTTAATGGCAATCAGGTTCACACCATCAAAATCAGCCTGATTGATGGATTTATCTTCGCCAATTGTACCCACTTCATCCTTGCCAAAGGCCGCGTAGAAATCCTGAGCCATGGGGCCGTAGTGACGGTATTGCTTAGCTTCCTGACCTTTGTAGTTCCAGGAACCGAGCCGCATCTGGCTGATTTTCTTAAGGAATGAAGCGCCATCGGCCGCACGGAAGTTTTCCTTACGAGTGGAATCAGAGATGGTTTGCCAGGCATTACCGTTGGGCAGTACCTGTACGCCCATCGATGCATTGGCATTCGTAAACAACTGGTAACCACCTGCAAAACGGGTCATAAATTGATTCGGGGCAGTCGTATTCAGATACGGACTTGGGGTATTTAAAGAAGACGCATCGCCAACGATGAAGCTTCCTTCATTACCATCACCGGTGCCTACAGCATTGCCTAAGGCCATGCTTCTGTTACTGGAAGACTCTACCTGATTGCCTATGGCATACCCATAATTGCCTCGTGTAGTAGCAGAAGCACCTATAGCTACGGAAGACAACCCCAAAGCCGTTACGTTCCCGCCTAAAGCGATCGAATACGGAGCAAGCGTTCCAGCCCGATACCCGGCAGCAAATGAACCATCACCAATGGCTACTGCATTGAAACCCAAAGCGATGGAAGCTAAACTAGTGGCTCGGCTAGAAGCACCGGCGGCAAAAGAAGCTCGCCCACTCGCTGTTGTCAGTTGTCCTAACGCCGTAGCATGAATACCACTGGCTTCCGTTCCAAAGCCCATGGCTACTGCAGAGCTATCGGTAGCCTTTACTGAAGTACCTATGGCAATCGCACCGTTAGCAGTAGCTAGTGCTTGCTCGCCGGCAGCCAAAGAAATGCGGCCATTGGCTTGGGTCTCCTTACCTAAAGCCGTTGAATAGTCTCCTCGAGCGTAGGTTCCTGAGCCAAAGGCAGCGGAATAATCACCGATGGCATTACTACCCGATCCGATGGCTACCGAAGAAATGCCGGATGCCTTAGTCACCGTTCCCAAAGCCGTAGAACCCGTTGCCGTTGCCTGGGTAAATTCTCCCGCAGCAAAAGAATGCAGTCCAACCACTTCATTACGCCAACCGTCAGCACCAGCCAAGCCGGCACGAAAAGCACCTTTCGTAGCATACCAAACGAGTTTTTTCGTTACCGAAGAAACCGTATCGGCTCCAAACAAAACCGTCTTACCCGGTGCAACGTGAAAAAAAGCTTGGGGAGAGGAAGTACCGATACCCACTTGGGCGTACGAAGAAAGAGCGGTAGCCAAAAGGCCCGCCGTAAGTAAAATGTGTTTCATAGGTGCGTTAGTTAGGTCAAACCGTGGACAATGCGTCCAAATATAGAATACACGTATATACCTTTTTATAGTACACAAAGAAATATTTTACGAAGCGTTCGTCTAGGAAATTAAGCGTTCGTCAAAGAATTAACCTTTGTTACCCACTATCTTGCCAGCGGCTACCAACGCCTTTTTGCTGTGTTTCTAAAACTCTTCCGTAAATCCGACGCCGTCCCAAGTGAAACCGAACTGCTTGCGCAGTATCGGCAAACGGGTGATTTGCGGATTTTGGGGCAGTTGTACGAGCCGAATATGGAAATGCTGTACGCCGTTTGTTACAAGTACCTAACGAGTGAAGACGCTGCCAAAGATGCCGTCATGCAGGTCTTTGAAGAACTGGTAAACAAAGCCCGTACGCACGAGATCAGTAACTGGAAAAGCTGGCTGCATAGCGTGGCCAAGAACTACTGTTTGATGCAATTGCGAAGCCGCAAAGAATTTGTGGACGCCCAGCGTATGGAATCGGAGGACCGTTTGCATCTAGTCGAAGAAGCACCCGAAGAGCCGTTGCCCCTCAAGGAACTGGACGATTGTCTGAAAAAGCTCAATCGCGAGCAGCAACAAACGGTATCGCTGTTCTTTTTACAGGAAAAAAGTTACCGACAAATTGTCGAGGAAACGGGTTACGAACTCAATCAGGTGAAGAGTTATTTACAGAACGGGCGGCGGAATCTCAAGCTTTGCATGGAAGCCCAGGTAGAGCGATTTCCCTAGCACCTAATCAAGCATGGCAGCAACCCCAATCACCGCAGAATTGCTCCGCCGTTACGTGGCGGGTCAGGCATCGGATGCCGAGCAGCACGCCGTCGAGCGGGCCGCTCTGGAAGATCCGTTTGTGGCGGATGCGTTGGAGGGGTTTCAGGCCATGCCTTCGCCCGTACCGACGGATTTAACTCAGAAGCTTTCAGCCCGCATTGCTTCGCCCCGGCCCTTCACCGTTATCTATGGCCGTCGGGTGGCCGTAGCCGCTGGTTTAGTGGGCGTACTGGCTACGGCCTACGTACTGCTCACGAGTATACCGCAAACATCGCCGGAGACACCCGTCGTAGCTACCAAGCTAGCCCCGCTGCCCTCGCCTGCCCTGGCGGATACCTTGGTAACGGAGCAACCGGCGATTGCCCTTCAAGCAAAAGTTAAAACAGAACCTAGGACAAAGACTCAATCCAAAATTCAAGTTCAGCAAACAACGGAGTCTGCTCCCGATACGCTGACGATGCCTCCCGCTACACTCGATCAGCAACCCATCATCGCGAGCCGTATGATGATTGAACCTACGCGAGCCCGGGTAGCCCCCCCTACCGATACGCTGCTTTCGGGTAATAGTCAACTCAAAGCAACCGCCAACCAGCCGACCGTAATGGCCCGCAAACAGGCGGCCCCTTCGCGTGAAACGGGCTCAGTAGCCCGGCTAAAACGATCAGAAATTACGGGAGAACTGGAACTAGAAACCGAAGCGGATTACGCCGCCCGGACGCGGGATTCCCTCGTGGTCACCCAAGCGCCCACGGTGCCACCGCAACCCCAGGGCGGTATGGAAGCCCTGCAAACGTATCTGCTCGAAAAAAGCCAGCAACGCCTGCAGGGGGCTCTGTTGGAAATCAACTTCCGGAAAAACGGATCGATTAGCCGGGTCCGATTCCTGAAGAATCCAGCTCGGCTTTCCCGCCGCCAGGTGCTACTCTGGTTGCAGCAAGGTCCTCGCTGGCAGGCGGCTTTTACGGCCAAGGGTTCAATTCCCTACACGGTGCAACTTTCCCTTTGAGCATAAAAAATCCCTGTTCCGCTAGAGCAGAACAGGGAGGTATGTTTCGTATATTTCGCTTACTTCGACAGTTCCGTGGAGCGTTTCTGAGCGGCGTGTAAGCCCGCAATCAACGATTCGGCCAGATGATTTTCTTCGAAGGTTTTCAGGGCTGCCTCGGTCGTACCGCCCTTGGAGGCTACGGCTTTGATGAGCTCATCAAGACTTTTATCGGCCGTCTGAATCAAATGGTACGAGCCTAACATGGTTTGTTTGACGAGTTGCGCCGACAGACTCTCGGGGAAACCCATTTGCTTTCCGGCTTCAATCATCGCCTTGACCAGATAGAAAAAATACGCGGGTCCGGAGCCACTGACGGCGGTAACGGCATCCAGCAGACTTTCGTCTTCCAGAAATACTGAACGTCCCGTGGCGTTGATGAGGTTTTCGACCCGGCGTAAATTTTGAATATCGACTTCTTTCGCCGCCGCAAAAGCCGTCATCCCCATGCCCAGCATGGCCGGGGTATTAGGCATGGCCCGTACCACCAGCGGGTGATCAAGCACGGTCTGAATTTTCTGAATGGATACGCCCGCCATAATACTCAGAACCACCTGATTATACCGAATAACGGGTTTCAATTCCGCGTGTACGCCCGCAAAATCCTGGGGTTTTACGGCCAGAATAATCAAATCGGCTTCACTGATGCGTGGTCCAATGGTATCCACCACGACACCCGTCCGCTCAGCCCGCAGTGCCTGGCCGCGTTCGGCCGATTTCTCGATGAGAAACAGGTTTTCTTTTTGAACCAGATCATACTGAATAAAGGACTTGGCAAAAGCCATTCCCATATTCCCACACCCAATAATGGCAAGCTTCATAACAGAGGAAAGGTAAATAAGATCGATAAGTCAGGGATACGGATGAAGTGCCAGGATCTAAAAACGACCGAAAATACTAACCCAGCCCTTTTCAGAAGATCAACTTATTGTAACGAATCAAGGCATCAATTCCTTCAACTTGGCCTCCAAGGCCTCGCCGCGCAATTCCTTGGCGATGACCTTCCCCTGCGGATCGATGAGTACTGTGAAGGGGATGTGCTGAATCCCGTAATCAATGGCCGCAGCGGAATCGAAGTATTTCAAATCGGATACCTGCGTCCAGGTCAGCCCATCTTTCTGAATGGCGTCCGTCCACATTTTCCGGTCCGAATCCAGCGATACGCCGTATATGGTAAAGCCTTTGTCTTTGTACTGGTTGTAGAGACGAACCACGTTGGGATTCTCCCGACGACAGGGACCGCACCAGCCCGCCCAGAAGTCGATGAGTACGTATTTACCGCGCAGGGAAGAAAGCGAGACAATCTTCTGCTGCGGATCGGGCAAATTGATTTCCGGCGCTGGACTACCAATGCTCAGGCCTTTCCGACTCGTTTGTACCCGACGCACCGTCGCGATAAATGCTTTGTAAATCTTAACGTTGGGTTTTTCTTTCTCAAACCGATCGGCCAGTTGTTCGAATACTTCGAAATCCTGTTCCTGATTGAGGAAATTGGTGGCGTACAGCGCCGCCAGCGAAGTGCCCATTTCCGGCAGTAAGGCCTTGACCTTGGTTACCATGTCGGTCTGGCCCTGCTCGAACTGCTGCTGAATTTTCTGCTGAGCCGCTTTATCTTTTTTCTGGGTAGCCCGTTCGTAGGACAAATTGAGTCGATCCACCTGATTCTTGAAAGCGGCGGCCATGGCGTTGAGCTGATCGTAATACGCCATGTTTTTCGAGCCCGTCACCTTGGTTGCCTGCGGAGCCTTTACGTCGGCCTCTACCTGTAGATTTTCACCGCCTTCCAGCAGCAGAATAAGGGGTTTGCTTCCACCCAGTAACAAGCGGTAAAAACCACCTCCATCGAGTACTTTCCCTTTCATTTCGAATCCCTGACTCGTAATCACGGACGAATCAATGGATACGGGCAAGCCGCGATCATTGACGATCTGCAGGTATGCTTTTTCGTTGACATTCGGGTTTTGTACCTGGCCCTGAATATGGTAGGTATCCTGCTGAGCGAAACCCGTCAGCGTCCATAGGAAAAGAATCGTGAAAAAAATCAGTTTCATAACGTACTAGCGTCTAACGATTGGGCGACGAGCTGATTGGTTACTTTCGGGTCGGCCTGGCCTTTCGACTTTTTCATGACTTCGCCCACGAATAATCCAATCAGTCCTTTTTTGCCTTTTTTGTATTCCTTGACCTTATCGGGCCAGGCTTGTAATACTTCATCAATCAACGCCTGAAGTACGTCACTATTGCCCTGTTGCAGCAGTTGCAAACGTTCGGCCAGTGCCAGCGGCGACATATCGGGGGTCTGCATCAGCGCCGGGAACAGCTTTTGAGCCGCCGCCGAGTGACTGACTTTATTTTCTTCCACCAGTTGAATCAGAGCCGCCAGCGTCTGCGGGGCTAACGGAAAGTCCGTCAGATCCTGCTTGCTTTCGTTCATCCAGGTACGAACGGAACCCATCAGCCAGTTCGCGGCCGTTTTTGGCGTCGTTCCTGCGGCGATCAGCGCCTCCAGATACGCCACCGTGGCTTTTGATTCGGTTAGCGACAAAGCATCGGCTTCGCTCAGTCCGTACTGCGTCGTGTAGGTTTGAACCAGCTGGCGGGGCAGCGTCGGCATCTGGCTACGGATGCTTTCGAGTTGTTCATCCGTAATGAGAATGGGTACCAGATCCGGCTCAGGGAAATACCGATAATCGTTCATCGTTTCCTTCACCCGCATGCCGTAGGTCCGACCCGTTTCGGGATCAAACATCCGCGTTTCCTGAATGATGGTTTCGCCGGCTTCCACCATGGCTACCTGCCGCTCGTATTCGTACTCGATGGCTTTTTGCAGAAAGCGAACCGAGTTCATGTTCTTTACTTCCACCTTCGTACCCAGCACCGGATCGCCGAACTTGCGAACGGAGATGTTGGCGTCGCAACGCAAGCTGCCTTCCTCCATGTTGCCATCGCAGATGTCCAGGTAGCGAACCAGCTTCCGTACCTCCGTCAAATACGCTCCGGCTTCTTCGGCCGAACGCATCGAAGGGTCCGATACGATTTCAATGAGTGGGGTTCCGGCCCGGTTGTAATCGAGCAGGGTATCGCTGGAATGTTCGTCGTGAATGGATTTACCCGCGTCTTCCTCCAAATGCGTGTGGTGCATCGGAATGGCCTTCTCCTGCCCATCTTTTCCCTTAATCCAGATTTCACCACCGATACAGATCGGATGTTTGTCCTGAGAAATCTGATAGCCTTTCGGCAGATCGGGATAGAAATAGTTTTTCCGGTCGAATACCGTACGGCGGGCAATCTGACTATTGGTCGCCAGTCCGAAACGCACGGCCAGTTCTACGGCTTTGGCATTCAGCTTGGGCAAGGTGCCGGGATGCCCCAGCGTGATAACGGAGATATTCCGGTTAGGCAGTGCGCCGAACTGGTTGGCATCAGCCGCGAAAATTTTACTTTCGGTCAGTAACTGGGCATGGACTTCCAGACCAATGACCAGCTCGTACTGGGATTTAATCGACGACACGGTAGGCTATAATGGATCAGAACGCAAAGGTACGCTTTTATGGGGAAAGGCTTTAGCCCGGCTCCGAATTCAACGGTACCGGGCTATGGGTTCAAGGAGTTACTCGCCACGAGCCATGTCGCGTTTGACATCTTTTTCTTTGATGTCCTGACGTTTATCGTGCAGTTTTTTCCCTTTGGCCAGCGCAATATTGAGCTTGGCAAAGCCGCGATCCGAGATGAACAGACGCGTCGGGACAATCGTTAGGCCCTGGTCTTTCAGCTTGCCCACCAGGCGACGGATTTCCCTTTTCTGGAGCAGTAACTTGCGATCCCGAATGGGTTCGTGGTTGTAGTGCGTGCCTTCTTCGTACTTGGAAATGTTCATGTTTCGCACGTACAGCTCGTCGTTGAGCAGCAGACAGTACGCGTCGGTCAGGTTGGCTTTCCCCTGACGAATGGATTTAATTTCGGTTCCGGATAAGATGATACCCGCCGTGAAGGTTTCTAAAAACTGGTATTCAAAGGAAGCCCGGCGATTTTTGATCTCGACGTGCTTCTGTATTTTCTCTTTTTCTGCCATATCGGTTCCTGTAATACCGGGCCTATACTTCTTCGGCCGGTTCTTTTTCACGAAAAAAAGTGGACCTATGGCCCATCTGCGTGAATTGGTTCCAAAGATAGCTTTCGAATGGACATCTTGACGCGTTTCTGCTGAGCCCGACCCGTTTCTACGCTGGACCGTAGCCGGATATAAACAATCGTTTATTCGCCCCAGAAGCGCTGAATATGCTGGTGACAGAGTTCATGCACCGGATAGCGGGCACATTCTTTCGCCAGTCGTTTGACGTTCCGGCGGTAGCTTCCCTGCTGCACTACCTGATCCACAGCTTTTCTGATCGCACGAGCCGTCGCCGTTTCCGTTTTCAGGCGAATACCCAGCCGGAAATAAGCCACCCGGGCGGCAATCTCATTTTTCCCTTCGTGCAGTCCCGTCGCTACGATAGGTACGCCGTGCTGAACGGCGGCCAGAATACTCGCGTAACCCGCGTTTGTCACGAATACGTGTACCTGCGGCATGAGCGCCTGGAAATCCACGTAGTCTTCCAGTACAAAATGGGCTTGCGGAAACTGTTGCCGTAGTTGCTGGGTCTGGTGTCCGCCGGTGGTGGCAATCACCAGCGTTGAGGGGTCGGAGCTAAAGGCTTTCAGCGTCGGAATCAGGAGTTTTTGCGGATCGAACGGATGCATACCCTGGGAAACCAGTACGACGCGCTGGTATCGCTTCGGACAAACCCGCAGGGGCCATGAAACCGGCATCGCTGCCCGGTACGGAAAAAGCGGCCCGACAAACTGAACGTTCGGACTCAGATCCCGGCGTTGGTATTCGAAGCCCGGTACGCCGCTTTGTAAATACACATCCGCTTCCCGCAGCACTGCATCCGGACAAAAATCCCGACTGGCGGGTAATCCATACTGCTTTCGAAAGGTATTGTAGAGCTGCGTCGAAGGCTTGAAAAAGTAGTTTCGCACCCAGTACTTGAGCAAACGCTGGCGACTTTTACTGAGGAGCGACTGAGCGGGTTGCCAGCCTAATCCGTAGGGAGGAGCGTCGCTTGAAGAAACACCCAGCGGCCCCAGCCCGAATACGCCCACGGGAACCTTGAAAATGGATTTTAGAAAAGGAGCCGCCATAAAAGCCATGTCGCACAACACCGCATCGAAGGGAAACTGTGCATAAACGGCTTTCAGATCGGTCAGAAAATCAGGAATGGGCGCCAGGAAGCGGTGGGTCAGATCAAAACGGAAGCGGGTGAGCGTACGGGTGAGCTTTTTACGTTGCGGCCAGACTTGGTTGACTTCGGTAGCAGGGACCTCCTGAGCCCGCTCAAACGGGTAAAAACCTAAGCCGAGTTTGGTAATCAGGGACTCATAACTCGGCCCCGTATACCAACCCACCTCATACCCCTGGGATTGGAGGTATACTGCCAGCGCCGTCAGCGGCCGTACGGAGTCGGGGGTTGTCGCTACTAATAGTTTCTTCGCATTCATTCCTCAAAGTCAACAGTTCTGCAAACCTACATCCCCTTCTGGCAGGATACTCAGGCAGTCTGACTGAACTGTTTAAAAGCGAACATGAACTGTAGCGTCCGATCCATCGGCCAACAAAAAGCCCTGGCATCAGCGATGTCAGGGCTTTTAAAGGGTTAAAGAGCTTATTTCTTTTCCTCTTTCTTCTCTTCGGTTTTGGGCTGCGTCGCCTTGTATTCTTTATTGAGACCTTCGATCATTTTTTGCGTAATGTCGAGTTTCGAGTCTGCAAACAGAATGCCGCCGCCTTTCTGATAACCCAGTACGTATTGGTACTTGTTATCGTTGTTATATTTTTTGATGTACTCGAAAATGTTATCGTACAGCTTTTCGGTTTGATCGGCCCGCTCTACCGACAGATCATTGGCGGCTTTCTGACGGTAGTTTTCGAAATCAGACGCTTTTTTCTGTAACTCCAGTTGTTTAGCCTGCGCTTCAGCCGCTAACATGCCACCGGCCCGTTGTTGAAAAATCTGAATTTCACGCTGGATAGCCCCGCCTTTTTGGTTGAGTTCCACGTCGAGTTGCGTACCCTTCTGTTCGAAGGCTTTCTGAGTATCTTTAAAGAAATCGTAGTTATTCAATAAGGAATCGGCATTTACATACACGATGGCCCGACCGTCAGCGGTCACGGCGGCACTACTGCCACTCGAAGCGCTACTATCGCCTTTAAAATGCAGGTAATACAAAACGGCCACCGCCACGACCAACACGGCATTAAGGGCTAACGAAAGGTTTTTCACTGAGTCTAGCTGGTTTGATTAAACAATTAGGTCGGCAAAAATAGCCAATTGCCCCGAAGTGGCAAGCTCGGTTGCACGCAGTATTTCAGGAATTTACGGAAGACTACCAATAGGCTTGTGCTTTTTCGGCGGGGGAAGGGTTCTTGGGGAAAACCGCCTGCCGTACCAAATACCCACTCAGCGAGGCCATTCCACCCAGCAGGGCTCCGCTCCAGGTCGTAGCCGTCAGCAAACCAATGGTACCAATCCCCCGAAAAAGCTCACTGATCCGGTCCGTAAGAATCCCCCCCGACCGAAGGTGTTCGTAGTAAGCCATGCCAAACCAAAGCAGAGCCGTCGCGAGAAATCCGTTGAAAAAAGCTTTACTTCCGCTCTTGCCTTTCCAGGCCGAAATCAGGAACGGTATGATGACAACGGACCACCAGGGAAGAAAGTACTGGACCATCGCGGAGAGTAAAATCATCAAAACGAATTGCATAACGAAAGTTTTAATACAGGTAAAGGATATCCGGCCTTAGCGTTTACTGATCTTCAGCGTACTTAACACCTTGGGATGGTTTTCATCAATGGTTTTCAGGTACACGAGTTCATTGAGTTTGCCTTCCGCCCAGGTAGTAACCATATTGTCGTAATACGGGCTACCCGGATTTCCCGACTGTCCACCCGGATACACGCCGTAGGCCTTGGGTCCGTCTTTTCCCAGAGCCACCACCATTCGCCAGGAAGGCCCCCATTTACCCCGGAAGGCATTCGGCACATCCGCACCGCCGCCCGCCACTACGTTACTGCGACCAAAGGATTTCAAGGGAGGTACTAAGTGAGCAATCGTCGATCCCTTTACCGCTCCCCAGGCCCAGTTTTTCGAGGAATAGGTCCCGTACTGGCGGGTGAGCGAATCAACGGTCGCTTTGAAACTAAGTCGAATAATGTCCGCCTGATTTTCTTTTACGTCCGCTGTTTCGACGCGATCAAACCATTTGGAATCCGGTTCTTTTAAAATCAGTTGCCAGAGCCGATCCTTCTGAGGAAGCTGCAAGGGCTTTTTGGCATCCGTAGTAAATTCATCCCAAACGAAGAAGGGAAGATTTTCCACCCATTTCTCAAAAATGGTAGGAGCTACGGCCTGCGTCGTATACTCATAATCCCACTGTTTCAGAGCCGTGTAGGTCGAATACTGGGAGGCGTTGAGATCCCCCATTTTAATCTGTTCCAGTAAGGTAGGTAGCAAATCCCGGGCTAGTACATTGTACGTATCATTCTGCAATAACCGCAGACTGTCAATGGTAGCCTGCTGCATACCTTCGAGTCGTTCGTTAATCCGAATGGCCCGGTTGGCCGCTGCAAACCGCCAGTGTAGATAGTACGGATACGATTCATCGGCGGGGGCCTGATTAGCCGAACTTACGTAGCCCTGTTTCGGATTTTTTACGTGGGGATTATGGGCGTGGGGAATCCAGCCCTGCCAATCGTGGGCCGCCTTCGAACCGTCCAGTAGGAATTTACCTTGCTCTTTCCATTTCAGCGGAAACTTTCCATTGACCCAGATGGCAATGTCGTTTTCATTACTGGCGAAGACGAAATTTTGAGCCGGAGCGACGTAATGACTCAGAGCCCGTACGTAATCGTCGTAATTTTTCGAACGATTAAGCATGTAAAACGTTTTGACGGGATTACCCGGCTCATGAGCAATCCAGCGAAGCGCCAGACTAGGCTTTTGCTCATCACCCCAACGGGGCATTGCGACCGGACCATGATGCGTATACACTACGGTATCGATCACGGAAGGTTTACCCTTTACTTTGATTTCTTCGAGACGGAAGTCCGTTTTCACCCACTGCCCATCGTATGAATATTCCCGTCGGGAGGCGTCTTTAAACTTGATAGCGTATAAATCAGCCACGTCGGAGCCGACATTGGTTTCGCTCCAGGCAATGTCGTGGTTGAACCCAATAATAATACAGGGAGCCCCCGGCAGTGATACGCCGTAGGCATTGCTTTCGGGAGTCGACAATTGAATCTGGTACCAAATGGAGGGGAGCGTTAAGCCCAGGTGCGGATCGCCCGCCAGAATGGGCAAACCCGTGGCGGATTTCTCGCCCGCAATCGCCCAGTTATTGGAACCGATGCCCTCTACCCGCTCGGGCCAAGAAAGGGGTTCCCGCACGGAAGCCGTCCCTTCCGTATAGTCTTTAGGTACTTTGGGAAGGGGCTTGCGTTTGAAATTCCACTTCGTTCCTTTAGGGATGATCGGACTTTCGCGGTCGGCGTAATCGGGGTATAAATCCCGGAGCACCTCCAGACCAAACTTTTGCAGCACATTGGTCAAGGCCGCATCGCCGTCGCGGGGCGTGGCCAGCGTATGCGTCATTTCCACCATCAGCAGCATGGACTTTTCGGGCGTCCAGGCTTCGGGCGTAAAGCCCAGCATTTTGTACTCAATGGGGTAATCAGCGGGTCGTAAATTGGACAGATAGGCATTGATCCCGTCACTGTAGGCTTCGATGACGCGGCGAACCTTCACGTCCTGCTGGACAAACTTCCAGGCTTCTTCGGCGGCTTTGACCGAACCCGTGCGGCGTTTGTACAAATCCAGGGGCAAGGCCTGCTCACCCACTACTTCACTCAGGCGTCCGGCGGCGGAACGGATCGTCAGATCCATTTGAAACAGGCGATCCCGAGCCGTTACGTACCCTTGTGCGTAGTATAAATCGTGATCATTCTCGGCGAAAATGTGCGGAACCCGGTTATCGTCGTAACGAATAATGACCTCTGACTCAACGCCCGGTAGGTGTATTTCGGCGTCGAGCATCTGAATGCGTCGCTCATTACTCCAAAATCCCGAAAATGGACTTAAGAAGGCCCCCAGGGCGGGCAAAGGACTAAATGAAGTGCCCAGAGCCCACAACAACCCACCCGTCAGGGCCAGACTAAGAACCGCTTTCTTCATGTCGATGTACTGTACGTGATGTAAGAATACAAACGTAAGGGTTCTGACGGCAAGAAAAAAGAGTTTTTCTAGGGGATTCGGTACGTCACTCGGCGGGCGGATCGCTGGGCGATTACGGCTAGAGTCGCATGTTTACGGCCTCACTTGCCCATCCATTTTTTAAAATCACTTACTTTTTCGCGGCTGACCAACGCTTCTTTTTCAAAGACCGGTTTGAGCCCCAGCGCCAACCGATTGCCAAAATACGGCTGAATCTGTTCTACACTCGCGTGCGTAACGATGACGCCCCGACTGATTCGAAAGAACAAATCCGGATCGAGCATGTCGGTCAGTTCGTCGAGGGTATAGTCCACCAAAAACTTCTGTCCGGAATGGGTTTTAAAAAAGCTGAATCGCTCGTCGGTAAAGAAAAAGGCAATTTCGGCTACTTCTACCGATAACAGCCGCTGCCCCTGCCGCACGAGAAACCGCTTACGATATTCTTTCGTCTGCAACTGATTTCGCCAGACCTGCAGTACCTGATCCAGATTAAACGGTAAGGAAGGCTGCGCGCGAGCCGACAGATCATGGTACTTGCGCAGACCCCGTTCGAGTTCTTCCCGCTGCACGGGCTTGAGCAGGTAGTCGATACTATTGACTTTAAAAGCCTGCAGGGCGTATTCGTCGTAAGAAGTGGTAAAAATGATGGTACTGAAAATATCGACCTGTTCGAAGATGGCAAAGCTTTGTCCATCGGCCAGTTCAATATCCATGAAAATCAGATCCGGCTCGGCATTCCCCTGCTGCCGGTTGCCTTCAATCCAGTCAACGGTTTCTTCGATACTCGCCGTTGAGGCCAGTACCGTTAGACTGGGTTCGATTTCCTGTAACAACCGAACCAGCTTGCGGACGGCTAATTCTTCATCTTCAACGATTAAAACGTTCATACTTCAGATACATTTTCAGTGAATAAAGGCAACAGAATTTTGAAGTGGTCGGGCCCGTTGGTAATCTGCGGTAACGGTTGATCGAGTAAGCGGTAACGGGCGGTGATGTTGGCTAGGCCTACCTGGGTCGATTCAACAATGCCGGGACGTTTGGCTTTGGTTTGTAAATTATTGCTCACCAGTAATTCGCCCGTGGCTGTTGTCCCAATGTGGATGTGCAGGGGCTTAGTGGCCAGAATGACGTTGTGTTTTACCGCATTTTCCACCAGCATCTGAAGCGTTAGGGGTGGCAATTGGTACTTGAGATACGCCGGATCGACGGCTACATCCAGGTGCAACCCGGCTCCGTACCGCGTTTTGAGCAAGTGGTAGTACGAATGAATGAAGGCTAGCTCTACCGAGAGCGGCGTTAGTTCACGTTCGCTGGTCTGTAGCAGATAGCGATAGACTTTCGCCATTTCATTGACAAAGTCCTCGGCTTTTTGCGGCTCGTCGGCAATCAGCGACGAAAGCGAGTTCAAACTATTGAAGAGAAAATGGGGACTAATCTGGCTCCGCAAACTCTGCAATTGTCCCTGCAAACGGGCTTTTTTGAGCGTTTCCTTGTTTTTCTGACTGGCCTGCCATTGTTCCAAAGAATAAAACACTTCATAAATAAAGACGAAGGTCAGTAAGCAAAAAACGTCCCAGGCATACAGAAAAACGAGCGTGGGCGGCGTAACTTCTATGCCAAACATCCGCTCAAACAGGCGATTCCAAGTGGGGATAACGCCGTGGTTGGCCCGCATGGCTTCCAGCGATAATTCCGTATTAAAAAAGCCACACGCGGCAAACATCATCACGTAGGAGTATAGAAAAAAAGCCGATAAACCCGTAAAACACAGCGTCGTCCAGACGATTCGCTTAATGGTTTGGCGTAAATGCGGATACTTCCGGGTAATGCGATCGGCGACCTCATTATGGGCCAGAAAAGCGAGTGTACTCAGGATGCCGACCACCAGCGTACCCCCCGCAAACGTCGACCCCGTTTGTAGGTAGGGTTGCCCAATGAGCAAGTACGCCATCAGGGGAATAATCCAAGGGGCGATGAAGGCGTACATCCAGCGACTTCGAGCCGTGGGAAAACAGCGATGAATCAGCTCTTTCATACCAACGGCAATAAAGGAAGTTCGACGGTATACCGTTGATCTTCCACCAACACCTGCACCGATTCGCCCTGTAATAAGCGATAACGAGCCATGAGCATCGACAGTCCGGCTCGGTTGAGTGGAATAGTTACGGAGCGTTTCTGCAAGGAATTACTCACGCGTAATAACGTAGGCGAAGTGGCCCGAATCTGAATCGACAAGGGTTGTTGGGCTAGTACCACATTGTGTTTAATGGCATTATCCACCAGCGTCTGCAGCGTCAGTACGGGTACGTATTGGGTCCGGGCGGCCTCGCAGACGTCCACTTCCAGCGAAATAGCCGATCCGTAACGGGTATGAAGCAAATACGAATAAGCCTGTAAAAACCGCAGTTCGGCTTCTAGCGTGATTAGTCCGCCGCCCGGCGTAGGCATCTGTCCGGCTTGCAACAGGTAACGGTATACGGTCGCCATCTCGTCCACAAAACGTTCCGCCTGACGCGGATTGTCGGCAATGAGTACGGACAGAGAATTTAAGCTATTGAAGAGAAAGTGGGGATTTACCTGCTGTTTTACTTCTTCGAGCTGCATTTGTAACTGCTGATGTTCGAGGGCTTCGAGTTCTTCCTGATGAATTCGCCACTGCGTAAAGGCATACACGCCCTCGCTTACCCCCGCCAGTAAAATGTTCATACACGTCATCGCCGCCAGTACCCACGGAGCCTGGGCCGGTTTGTAGGAGTAACCAAACCACTGCGTAGCACCCAACGCATACATCAACTGCTGCCCCAGAAAGAAGTTGATGCCCACAAACAGACTGATCATACTGCTGAGTCGTAGAGCGGACTGGTGGGGATGCGGGAAATACACGCCAATCTGCTGAGCCAGCCATTGCAAGAAAAACGCATCCAACGCATTAAAAACGAACATAATCAGGGAAATCCCCAGCAGGTTCGTCCAGCTAGCCCAGTACAAGCTTCCCCAGAACAAATAACAGAATACGGGCGTGTACACGACAATCAACAACCAGAGCAGGCCACCCCTGAATAACTTGCGTTGTTCCAGAAAAGGAAATAATCGGGGCATAAACGGGTCCTGATGCTCAAACTTCGGTCGAATGTTCAGGGCCCTTGCCACTTGGCGTAGCAGCAATGAAAGGGGCATTTCTTAGGGGCTTGGTCAGGGTAGGTAAAGCTACACTGGATTTAGTAAACCCCTGAGACCAGTCCACCCTGAGCTGAAAAGATTTCTGACTGAATTGTTAAAAATGGTACATGAACTGCGGATCGGGTTTCTGCTATACCGGATACGTACTGTCCAAACTGGAGCTAGAGCTAGGTTTTGATGGCTAACTTTTAGCAAAGCTTCAGACTTCGGCAAAGGCTAGGTTTCATGGTTGAATCTTGTTTAGGGGGCACTACAGATTGTTGCAAACGTACGCTTCTGGCGTCGAGGATAAAACCCATCCTGGTATCAATTGAGACAAGCCCTGCATGAATTGTTTTTTAGGTAGTACCGGCCGAAACGTTCAATATTTTATTTCTACACAACTGATAATCTGACAGTTAATAATCCCATTCATCGCACATAGCCCGATACAATTGATCGGGCTTTTTCGGCGATTCATCCCTGAGAAGCCTCACTTGAGTAGCTACGCTGCTTGGAAGCAGCCGGGCCAGGCAAATCTTTGTATCACCAAACCGATTTCTACTTGGTTAAGGGATTTAAGGAGTTAGTACCGTTCAACCTTCCAATCAACGTCTGGAGAGATTCCTGCGATTTGCGTCATACCCAAGCGTAGGATCTCTCTTGTTTTTCACCTTCACCTTTCTTAATCTACTCTTTTCAATGATGTTGGTAAAAATCCTAAAAGGAGCCGGCATGGTACTGGGCTCCCTCGTCCTGCTGCTGGGCATCGCCTACGCTGTGATTGCCCGAAACATTACGGAACGCGTCGAAAAAACCTACGACTTTGCCCGCGAAAGCTTTCCCATTCCTACCGACTCCCTGAGTATGGAACGCGGGAAACACGTCGCTCTCATCAAAGGCTGCATCGAATGTCACGGTGAAAACATGGCCGGCAAAGTAATGATCGATGAGCCGCCCATGGGCCGACTCGTTGCCACCAACCTGACGCGTGGAAAAGGCGGCTTGCCCGACGACTACGCCGCCGAAGACTGGATACGAGCCTTGCGACACGGGGTTGGGCGTAACGGGCGACCGCTCATTTTTATGCCCTCGCACGAAACAACCCTGTTATCCCAGGAAGATATGGCCGCCTTAATTGCGTACTGCCGGCAACTCCCCCCCGTAGACCAAGCGTGGGCTCCAATCAAGCTAGGACCCGTCGTTCAGGTGTTTTCGTATTTGGATAAAATGCCCCTGCTGTCGGTTGAAAAAATTGACCATCACCGAGCCCTTCTCACGCAGGCCGATACCAGCGGTGGTATTGCTCAGGGAAAATACCTGGCCGTATCCTGCTCGGGTTGCCATCAGCCTAACTTCAAAGGAGGCGATGGAGCCGCTCCCGGTTCGCCCCCCGTACCCGATCTGACCCGTAGTGGCCACGTGGGCAAGTGGACGCAGCCGCAGTTCATCCATACCCTTCGCACGGGTCATACACCCGAAGGCCGTATCCTCAAAAATGAAGATATGCCCTGGAAAATGACCGCTCAGTATCAGGAAAAAGAACTCGTGGCTCTCTACAAATACTTCCAGAGTCTACCCTAACGGGGCCGCATAAGGACCTTCCAAATGAATACCTAACTAGCTGTAAATGATTACGTTTTCCATTCCTACCTTCAATCGAAGTCGCTTTTTTGTGGATTCAGTACGTTCCTTTACCAATTGACTCGAATCAGCCCTCCCCTTTTCATTCGTCTGTTCAACCTTTGTATCATTATTTTATCAAATCAACCTTCCATCATGTCACGTTTCTCTGTATCTCTTTCGCTTAAAATGTTTTTGTTTGGTCTAATCCTCTTGGTTAGCTCCTGTAAAAAAGACCCCGAACCCGTTGATCCCGATAACCCAGGGCAAGAACAGCCCGGTGGTGGCGGCAACAATGGTACGTCATCGCTACCCTGTGCGGGGAAAGATTTAAAGATTCAATCCTTCCTTTTTACCCTAACCGAGGATGCAAGCGGTGAAGAAACGGGCGGCGATTTAGTCGATGAATTTCCTGAATGTGCCAAGGACGATCGCATCCGCTTTGAGAAAAGTGGTAAAATCTCCGGCAGCGAAGGGAGTAACGTATGCCCCCCTGACGAAGAGCCAGATACCGAAGTTCCCGTACCGGTAAACAGCCTCTGGAGCTACAATGCGCAGAATAAAACCTTTAAAATGTACGAGGAAGGTAAGGCTAATGAGGCCGTTGTTTGGAAAGTCGATGAAGTCTCAAGCAGCTCGCTCAAAATCAGCATCACCGAAAAGTCTGAGGGCTACACGACCAAAATCGTTTTGTCTTTAAAACAGTAGAATCAGAGCGGACGTGTATGCCAACCCACGCGTCCGTTCTTTATTCATTGAAAAAAAAAACGAGAGCGGTGTTTCTCTTCCGTAACCCGACCACGACTAAGCCTGTAGCATTGCTTTTCTCACTCCTTTCTGATGTAACGCACCATGAAACTATTTTCCATCCTCATCGGCCTCCTGTTTTCGACTGCAGCACTGGCCCAACTTCCAAATGCCAATACCCTGAAGGCAAAAATCAACGGGGAAGCGTTCCAGAGCCAGCCCCGCCGGATTCGCATTGGCGCGTACTGGTGGATTACCGCCAACACGAGTAAGCCCGATCAGTCCTTACGTATCTGGCTGGGCAGTTACGATCATACGGAAGGCATTGAGCCCGGTACGTATCTGGTGGTAGACGCCGATAAAGCCGATAGTAAGGCCAATAAAGCCAAGGTTCAGGCTGGTAGCGGCTACAAAGGTCTGGCGGTGATTAAGTACGTAAAAGAAACCCGGGAGCCTCGCATGGAATACCACGTGGGCAAATCCCAAAATAACGATGAAACGGTAGTCGTGAAGAAAAATGCCGACGGTTCGCTCGAAGCTACCTTCAGTGGCGTACTGGCAGGCTCGTACTGGAAAGAAAAATCGAGTGCTACGGTATTCGGCGGCATGGGCCGACTGATGAACAAAATGGAAGATAAAGTGATCACCAAAACGACGGGCTTTGATTCTTCCATCGATCCCGAAGGAAATGGGTACAAGCAGCAGAGTAAAAAAGATTCGCTGGTTCTCACGGAAGGCACCTTTCATTTACCCCTACCCAGCAAGCAATAATTGTCTATTCTGACCCCCGTAAATGGCTCGCCACTTCAGCAGTGGCGAGCTTATTTTTTTCTAGAGTAGCGATTGATACACATCCAGGTACTGACTGGCACTGCGTTCCATACTAAAGTTTTCGGCTCTTTTCTTCAACTGCTCCGCCAGGGGCGTGGTGCTGTAGGTATGCATGCCCTCCCGGAACACGCGTTGCATGTGTTCGGCTTCGAAGTCGGAAAAATAAAAGGCCACATCACCCCCAATTTCGGGTAGCGAGGTCAGATTCGAAATAAAGACGGGTTTACCAAACGACATGGCTTCTACGACGGTAAAGCCAAAACCTTCGGCCAAAGAAGGGTGCAAAAAGGCCATGCAGTTATCCAGGTACCAGGCCTTTTCACTTTCCGAAATCGGGCCAGCCAAATAAAGTCGATCACTCACGCCCATATCCTCGGCCATCGTCCACATGCGGGAAGCGTATTCGGGTTCATCGTGATGTCCCGCTACGACTAATTCCAGATCGGGATTGGCCAGTAATAAAGGCAGCAGTACGTGATAATTCTTTTTCGCATTTACGTAACCCAGCCCAAACAGAAAAGGGCGACGGGGACGGTAAGAAGTAGCCTCCAGATGGGGTGTACTCAGCTTATTAAGGCCATTGTGAATAACGTGAATGGGCTTCCCATGTACGTCACAATTGTTGAGTACGTCATTTTTAGTAAACTCCGAGATGCAAACAATGGCATCACTTCGGTCAATGAGGTTTTGCGTGTGGGCCAGACTGCGGAGTTGTTCCTCGCGGGCTTTGCCTTCGTGCAGGGCATTCAGATCATGCACCGTCAGGACCACCCGTGTGTCGCTATCCCGTTCAGGAATAATGCGACCCGATTGAAACGGAGCATGCCAGACTTTACAGCCCGCCAGAAAGGGTTTCCAGATTTTATGCCATTTCCGTTCGATGATATGATGCTTCTCCGGCTGAATTTGAAGCCGTTCGGCGGGCGGTACGTACATCATCATCGGCGGCTTTTGCTGTTTTCGCAACAGTTTGTTCACCTGTTCGCTCATATTCAAGCAGTAGTGATACAAACCTGAGTTGGGAAACTTCATTAAACCACAGTCAAGAATTATCGAGGACATAAATTCCTATACATTTAAAGACACGACTGCATCCGCTGCCTAGAAAGAGCAGATTCTGACAATAGGGAGCCGGTCCCAAAATGGGCTTGCTCCTGCGAATGCAGACCAACGAAATACGAATGAACCTGACTAGCTAAAGACCGCTGGGGTCCACGCGTAGAAGACCTAAAAAAGCTTTCCAGCCTAGCTACTCTGTTTGTCTAGACACCATTGCTAGAGCAAGCGTTGGATTAGCCCCCACAAATAAATGAGCAAACGGGCCTAGGGATGGCGAGTATAATTAACCGATTCATCGGGAATCTTATTGTTCATTTCTTGAGAACATCCCGTTTTACTACCTCTTTTTTTAGCGAATGGATCAGTATTTTTACGCGTATGAACGTCGTACTTCTCTGATTCATACCTAGGTAGTGGTAAAATCATTAAAAAGGTATTTTGTTTCTTTTCCCGCCAGAATACAGCTCATTTTTTATCATTTTTTTTTCACTATTTCCAACGTTTGACCAGTGAAAGTGGGTCTCTAAGGGGCCGTTGTGGAGCCTTATTTGCGCTGCGTGCTTGGGTAGATCGCCGGAAAAATAGTCCGCTTAAGGTGTCATTCCCTCCGTCCGACTTTATTTTTGCCCCGGCAAAGCCTCTATCCATACATAAATTTATCTTTCATTCGTTGATTCTGGGGGCGATACGCGCGTGGATCTTCTTCAAATACTGGATCAGCGTCCTTACTCCCTAAAAAAATTAGAAGTTAGCAAGTAAATGAAAATCTATAGTCGTCTTCTGAAGTACGTAACGCCACTCAGAAAATTCATCATTCCGTTTTTTCTGTTTACGTTAGCGTCGGTCTTTTTCAGCGTTTTTCAATTCGCTCTGATTATCCCCCTTCTGAATTTTTTATTTGACTCTTCACACATTGCCGAAGAGGCGGCCCAATACGCCCGGGAACCTGAGTTTACGCTTTCAGGCAGCTACTTTAAGGACTATTTCTATCACTTGATTTACCAGTTCAAAGTCAGCGATCCCATTTATGCCCTGTACTTTTTAGCGGCCATGATCGTGACTTCGGTATTACTGTCGAACACCTTCCGGTATTTCGCTCAGCGTTGTCTGCTCAATGCCCGTACCATGCTGGTCAAACGATTGAGAGAGGCACTTTTCGAAAAAATCAATCATCTGCACCTGGGTTATTTCACCAAAGAACACAAGGGCGATTTGCTCTCCCGGCTCAACGGAGACGTTTACGCGATTGAGAGCGTAGCTTCCAGTTCACTCGAAGTCATTTTCAAAGAGCCGTATACCTTCATTGGCTACTTCATTGCTCTGTTTGCCATTTCTACGAAACTGACGCTGTTTACGCTGATCATTATTCCGATATCGGCCATAGGGATTGCCGCCGTTACCAAAAGTCTACGCAAAGAAGCGCAGGATGTACAGGCTTCCATGGGCCGTTTGCTGACGTTGATGGACGAATCACTCATGGGCATGCGGATCATTCGCTCCTTCAATGCGACGCCTTTTATCCTGAAACGCTTTAGTCAGGAAAACGACTTTTACCGCAAAGCCAGCTCCCAGGGATTCAAACGCCGGGAACTGGCTCCGGCCTTTTCGGAGGCGTCGGGCGTTTTTGTAGTGGCCTGTATTCTGGTGTACGGGGGTAGTTTGGTACTGAGCCAGGAAGGCGGCCTACAAGCCAGTGCTTTCATTGCATTCATTGCCATTTTCTCGCAGGTGATTCGCCCGGCCAAGGCTATTGTCGTAGCCCTTACGAACATTCAGCAGGGACGGGCCGCTGGTGAGCGTATTCTGGAAATTCTCGACAAGCCCATCTTGGTAGAGGATAAACCCGATGCCGTAGAACTAACGAACTTCCGCGATAAAATTGAATTCCGGAATGTCTCCTTCCAGTACGGCGATGCGGCCGTATTACAAAATATGAGTTTCACGCTTGAAAAAGGCAAGAAAATGGCCTTAGTAGGACCTTCCGGCGTGGGTAAATCAACGATTGCGGATCTTATCCCACGTTTCTACGACGTTACCGACGGCGAGATTTTAATTGATGGTCGCGATGTACGGGACTATAAGATGGAGTCACTACGCAATCAGATGAGTTTCGTATCCCAGGAAATCATTCTCTTCAACGATACGATTTTCAACAACATCGCCCTGGGTCAGCCCAACGCGACGATGGAGGAAGTCATGCACGCGGCCAAAGTAGCCAACGCCCACGATTTCATTATCCAGACCGAAGACGGTTACCAAACCATCATCGGGGATCGGGGCATCCGCCTGTCGGGGGGTCAGCGTCAACGCTTGAGCATTGCCCGGGCCGTATTTAAAAAATCCTCCATTCTCATTTTAGATGAAGCGACCTCTGCCTTGGATACGGAATCGGAAAAATCCGTCCAGGAAGCCTTGGACCATCTGATGGTCGATAAAACCACGCTGGTGATTGCCCACCGCTTGAGTACCATCAAGGATGTCGACGAAATTCTTATCCTACACCAGGGGCAAATTGTCGAACGGGGTAGCCACGAAGAACTCGTGGAAGTGGAAGAAGGCGTATACCGCCGCCTGACGATGTTACAGAATATCTAAGCTCCTTTCGCTCACGAAAACCGCTTCCTCCCGAAGCGGTTTTTTTATGTTCATTGGGAACCATGAGAAGACGACTTTACTAGGGTTTCTACGCTAGTAGCTAGATGAATGCTTCTCCTCTACGCATGAATATTCGGATAAGATTATCTTTTTTGAAGTTTTCGTATTACTTTTTCAGCCTCGAATGTGTATCCATGCGATTGCTTTTCTATCTACTCCTGATGCATTCCTGCGTAGGTACGGCTCAGTCGTTTGAAGTGCAGGGTCACCGGGGCTGTCGGGGTTTGGAACCGGAGAATACGATACCGGCTTTTTTGAAAGCGCTGGAGCTGGGTGTATCTACGCTGGAGCTTGACGTGGTACTTTCGCAGGATCAGCACGTAGTGGTCTCTCACGACTGGTACTTCAACTCCCGCTTTACGACCAAGCCCGATGGAACGCCCGTAAGCCGGACCGAAGCGAAAACATTACGACTGGATCAGATGCCCTATGACCGCATCAAACGTTACGATGTCGGCCGGCGCGGCAATACTGCTTTTCCGGAACAGAAACCAAAAGCAGCCTACAAGCCGCTTTTGAGCGAAGTGATTAGGGCGGCAGATGCCTATGCCAGGCAGCATCAGTTACCCCTGCCGCAGTATACCATTGAAATTAAAACGAACGCTCATGCGTCTGCGGCGGTGATGTGTCAGCGGTTAGCTCAGGTCTTGACGATTTCGGCCGAACGCTTTTGCATTCAAAGTTTTGACGTTGCCGTGTTGAAGTACTGGAAAGCTCAGCAAGAGGCGGGCAGCTTTCCCAACCATACGCTTTCCGTGCTGGTTACCAGGAAAGGGTTAAGGCGTAGTTTGAAAGAACTAGGATTCCGGCCCGATATTTTTAGTCCTCAGTATCGATTCATTTCGAAGCGAACCGTACGAAAAGCCCATGCGTTGGGCATTCGAGTCATACCCTGGACCGTTAACGAGCGGCAAGCTATGCAGCATCTTCAACAGATCGGGGTGGATGGTTTAATTACGGATTATCCAAATCGATTTAAAAAGTGATAGATTTGAGTCTCTGGTTTTGTGGATATGGTGATTCGCATTGAAATGTTCTAAAACCCTTCGTCCGTTAAGCTTCAGCATGCCTATGCTACCCCTTTTTAATGATACGCTGGTCTGGATTCTACAACGTCGGCTAGCCCGTATTGAAGCCTTCCGCCGTGATCCTTGGCCCATTCAGGAACGACAACTCCAACGATTGATTCGTTCGGGACGGTCAACGGTATGGGGTAAACAGTACGGATACCGCCAGATACGTAGTCTCGCCGATTTCCAACGAGAGGTTCCTATTTCCACGTACGAAGATCTATTTCCGTACATTGAACGGGTGATGAAAGGGGAAGATCGCGTACTGTGGCCTTCACCGATTCGCTTTTTCTCGAAGTCTTCGGGTACCACCAACGCCCGTAGCAAGTATATACCCGTCACCCGCGAAGCACTTGATGAAGGGCATTTCCGGGCGGGTAAGGACATGATGGCCCTTTGGGTAGATCACAAGCCCGATACCCGCGTATTTGAAGGAAAAGGCCTGTCTATTGGGGGTAGTTTAGCCCAAAACCAGCTCAACGAACGTACCGTAACGGGCGATATTTCGGCGGTAGTGATGAAAAACCTGCCCTCTTGGGCTCAGTTCATTCGTACGCCTTCCCTGCAAACGGCCTTGATGGACGGCTGGGAATCCAAAATTCAACGGATGGCCGAAGAAGTTTCGCAGGTCAACGTGACGAGTGCGCTGGGCGTACCTACCTGGACGCTGGTGCTGATTCAGAAAGTACTGGAACTGACGGGCAAGAAGAATATTTTAGAGGTTTGGCCCAATTTTGAAGTATTCATTCACGGAGCCGTGGCCTTTCAACCCTACCGTGAGCTGTTCCGAAAAGAAGTTTTTCAGGGCGATACGGTCCGGTACCTGGAAACGTATAATGCCTCCGAAGGTTTCTTTGGTTTACAGGATGACCTGGGTCGGGTAGATGAATTGCTACTCATGCTGGACTATGGCATTTTTTACGAATTTGTCCCGCTGGAAGAGCTCGGTAAAACGCATCCGAAAGCGTACACCCTACCCGAGGTAGAACTCAACCGCAATTACGCTGTAGTCATTTCTACCAATGCCGGTCTGTGGCGGTATTTGATTGGAGATACGGTACGCTTTACCTCCAAGTATCCCTACCGCATCAAAATCTCTGGTCGTACCAAACATTTTATTAACGCGTTCGGCGAAGAAGTTATCATTGAAAACGCTGAAACGGCATTGACGCGGGCCTGTCAGGCTACGGGAGCCACCATTGCCGACTACACCGCCGCCCCAGTATACATGGGTAATGGCAGCAGTCGACATGGCAATCGCGGCGGCCACGAATGGGTAATTGAGTTTTCGACACCGCCCGATAATCCGGATGTGTTTGTGGATGTACTCGACGAAACCCTCCGGCAGGTCAACTCTGATTACGATGCCAAACGCAGCTTCGACCTGGCTCTCATTCGTCCCGTTGTACATATGGTACCGCACGGTACCTTCTACGAATGGATGAAAGTGAAAGGGAAACTGGGCGGCCAACATAAAGTGCCCCGCTTATCCAATTCCAGAGAATACGTGGAAGAGATCCTGCATATTAGTCCTGAACATTTGGAAATCTGATTCCTTTTCACCCATAAAAAAGAGCGACGCTTCTAAGCATCGCTCTTTTTTATGGGTGAAAAGGAAAGCTAATTAAAGTGTTACACCAACCGAGAGTTGAGCGGACGTGTTTTTCGCATTGCCCAACACTTGCTGAGCTACAAATGAATCCGCCACTTTCTGCAGGCCCAAGTTGTAGCGCGTACTGATTAGGAATTTACCAAAATACAAGGTCAAACCCGCACCTACGCCGTAATCAAACCGTTTGAAATTATCGGTATCGAGTACCGTTGATGACCCACCTAAATTGTTATTGTTCTCCGCGGCAGCTTTTAGCAAATACCCAAAATACGGACCGGCGTGAATGTCGACAAAATCTCCAATCTTAAACGTAGCGAGCACGGGTACTTCCAAATAATTTAGTTTGAACTTGCTCTCATTTTCAAAATTAGCGACATTAAAGGTAGCCCGCGTTCCCTTGTTAGTATAGCCTACTTCCGGCTGGATATACAGGAAATCGGTAATCACCGGAATTTGCGTAAAAGCACTGACGTGGAAGCCGTATAAGGGATTTCGCTCCGTATATTCTTTGATGCGAAGATTACTGGCCGAGAAGCCGCCCCGAATCCCAGTACGAGCCGTGGTAGACTGGGCAAAAACGCTGGTCGTAGCCAGACAGAAGGCAAAAATAATTGCGAGTTTTTTCATGGATGATTAGGGTTGAGCGATGAATGTGTTACTTAGGATTTACTTATTGTCCCTTCTGAGCGTCCTGTTTCATTTGTTCGTTGGCAGAAATCGCGATTTCTACCCGACGGTTCAGGCGACGACCGTCTTCGGTATCATTGCTGGCTACGGGTTGATTGAAACCGTACCCTTTG
Organism: Siphonobacter curvatus; assembly: GCF_002943425.1. Classification (NCBI taxonomy): domain Bacteria; kingdom Pseudomonadati; phylum Bacteroidota; class Cytophagia; order Cytophagales; family Cytophagaceae; genus Siphonobacter; species Siphonobacter curvatus. The sequence continues at coordinate 309,112 of NZ_PTRA01000003.1, read as the reverse complement.
ATGGTCATCCGACTAGCTCCTACGCCTTCCTGACGCAAGAAGCTTGACACCGCAGCGGCCCGGCGTTCGGACAGATCCTGATTGTATTCGGCCGTACCCCGGTTATCGGCGTGACCTTCAATCAGCAAATTCGTATCCGGATTTTTCTTCAGCGTTTCGGCTAGTTTGGCCAGATTTTCGCGGGTTTGCGGACTGATTTCCGTCGAGTTATAGGCAAAGAGTAACTGGCCATCCATCGTTACGCGAATCCCTTCGCCGACGCGTTCTACCTTAGCTGCTTCGCCCATATCCTTCTCAATCTGTTTGGCCTGTTTATCCATCTTACGACCAATGATAGCTCCGGCGGCACCCCCTACGGTAGCTCCCAGAATCGCACCAATCGCAGTATTCTTCGAAGCACTACCAATCACGCCTCCTACTACAGCTCCGGCACCTACGCCGATCGCAGCCCCTTTCTGGGTTTTATTAAACTTGGACTTTTTCGGTTCTTGAGCGTTTCGGTTACACGAGAAAAAACTGGAACTAAGCGTGGAAACCAAAACCATCATCCACATACCTTTTACAATGACGCGTTTCATGGCTTTAACAAAGATTGTTTACGGATGTACCTACGAAAAAAAGGTCGCCCGGAGTTTAAAAAGGATCTTGAGATTTGTTAAAGAGCGTTAAAACCATCGATACGTCTCTGATAATCAATCTACTCGTTAAAGATCTTACCCCATATCCACACCGATGAAAAATGGGGAATTATTTACTCGATCCTTAAATAACTACAAAAAAGACGACTCTTCCTGAATCCAGAAAGAGTCGTCTTTTAAGAAGCTAAAACTCAAATAAATCCTATACGTTGAGCTTCAGGCGTTCGACGACCTGATTCCCAACGAGATGGCTCTGAACAATTTCTTCCACGTCGGATAATTGGACATTTCCGTAAAACACGCCTTCCGGATACACGACCATGGCAGGTCCGAACGCACATACGTCCAGACAGCCCGTCTTCTGAGCCCGAATGTCGACTTGCAAACCCAGTTCCTTGATTCTTCCCTTGAAGGCTTCTACCAGCGCCAATCCGTGTTCTTCGCCACAGGAACGCTTCGGGGCGGGTTTTTGATTGGTACAGATGAAAAGATGCTTTTTATATTTCATAAGGCTCGTTACTTGAGCTTGCAAAAATAAGGCTCAACTGCCGGTATGCACTACATTCCTTCGTTTTAGATCACAGCCGGGGCTAAGAGCGGCATGGTTACCACAAAGTGACCGTCAGTATCACTAATGATAGGTTCAGGCTGAGCTAGTAGGCGATACTTCGAAGCAATGTTAGCCAGCCCTACCTGATGCGATACGACCCGCGTTGTTTTGCGTTGCAGGTTATTACCTACCCGTAACCAGCCTTCTGCGGTAACATCAATCGTAATCCGTAAGGGCTGGTGGGGCTGGATTCGATTGTGTTTCACCGCGTTTTCAACCAGCAATTGTAGTGTTAACGGGGGTAATAACCACTCCCGATACGAAGCGGCTACCTCAATCGATAATTCAACCCCTTGCTGATAGCGGGTCCGGAGCAAATGATAGTAGGCTTCGATGAAATCCAGTTCTTGGGAAAGATAGGTCAAATCCTGATCATTGGTTTGCAGCAAATACCGATAGACGCGAGCGAGCTGTTCGACGAACTGCTCCGCCTGACGGGGTTCCTCCGTAATCAGCATCGAAAGCACATTCAGACTGTTAAAGAGAAAGTGCGGATTGACCTGATTTTTGAGAATTTCCAATTGATTGACCAGCGCTTCGCGTTTGTAGGCTTCGGCCATGAGGGTCTTTTCTTTCCATTTTTGAAAAGTATAATAACTCTCGTACAAGCCTACGGTCAAAAAACTGGCCGTAATACTGATGCAACCAATCGTTACATACGTAGAAAAGGTGGGAGCAAAAGTCGCCATTCGTTCATACACACCTACCTGTTTGTACACCCCCCAGAAGATGAGCACCGTAACTACGGTATTCATTAGGACAAACACCCCTAACTCCAGAGCAATCCGTTTCGGCGTTTGTTCAATACCTGGATAGTGGCTGATAATTCGACGGATGAGTACCGCCTGAATCAATAATCCGCCAAAAACAATCAGGTACGAGGCACTGGTGGTCACCAGAAAAATCTTCCCGTTCTGAATGTAGGGTTTGCCCAGCCATACAAAGTTGCCTAGGGGTACGGTCCAGGAAACAATGCCCAGTAACATCCAGACATTCGCTCCGGATAGCTGAATAAACGGTAAGCTGAATAAACGGTGGATAAACGTTTTCATTCCAAAGCCGGCTCGGATACGTAAGGTGGGGATACAGCCCGATAGGCCCTGAAAAGCGATCAGGCCCCTACCTTTGAAAAGAATCACACACCGGGCGGAAAAGCGTCCTTACCTTTTCATAATGGCTACGTAAATATAAGTAAACCAGTCCCGTATTTAGTTGATCCGATCCGGTAAATTCTTGCGTTTGGCTACTCTTTTTCAGACGCTTGTGCTTCGTCCAACACTTCCAGCGAATCGCCGACCTGAATCGTTCCTTCCTGTAAGACTTTCGCCGTAATGCCGCCGTGCCCCCGCATGGCATTGTAGCCCCCCACCCCCAGCACTTCTTCCATCCGACTGCAGGGATGGCATTCGCCCGTGTATTCGAGGACGACCTCGCCGATTTTAAACTGTTTCCCTTTTAAGGCCTGTAGGTTAACGCCCCGAATGACCAGGTTTCTGCGTACGTCAGCCGGATCTACCTGCTCACGGCCCACGAAAGAAGCGACGGCATCCAAATGCTCGCGGGAAATCAGCGTGACTTGTCGCTTACTTTCGGGTTGACCTTTGTAGCGGTCACCATCGAGTCCCGTACCGATGCGTACGTAGGTTTCGGATACGGATTCTACGGGTTTACGCGGACCGGTTCGTAAGCCAATCCATTCCAGGGTGCCGGGCTGGCTAAAATGATTCATCAGTCCGTGCATGGGTCTTTCCTCTGCCATTGTCATTTCTAGTTTGTATAGCGAAAGATACCCATAAAAAATCGTACGTCCGGTGACTTACTGACGCAGTAAGCCACCGGACGTAGCGAAAATCGTTGCAAAAAGCGATTACTTTTTCAACGAATTAATCCAGGCTGCAATTTTCAGCGCATCCGCTTTTGGAACCTGCGGCATGGGCGGCATTTCCGTGGCGTAATCCGGCCAGTTTTCAGGCTTAGGATTGTGAATCAGCTCAACAATTTTTTCGTTGGTATATCCCCGCTTAGCTACTTCCGTATACGCCGGACCCACCTGACGCTTGCTGATCTGATGGCAGGCCAAGCAGGTATGCTTGGTCAGTAAGGGCTTCACTTCATCGTAGCTCGGTACATTTACCTTTACGGTTTTGGGTCCGGTTTTGGCAGGAGTGGTTTTTCCGGTACCCGTAGCAGGCGTTTCTTTTTCCGGAGCGGACGTTTCAGCGGCTACGGCCGTGCTCCGCGTACTAACTTCACTCATCGCCAGTTTTTTACCCGTTGGAATATTGTTCAGGGTATAGAAGGCCTGCGGGTGTACCAGTGAGTAAAAGCCTTCCGTACTCCGCACACCATCCAGACGCAGTTCGTGGATGTAGTAGCGACGCAGGTTATCGACAATCAGGCGAGCTTTCAGTCCATCTTCCGATACTTTAACCCCTTTAATCGGATTACTCTCCCGTAGAATTGGAGGGCTACCATACACCGGGTGGTACTTATAAACAAAGCTATCTACCGTATACGAAGCCAAGTCTTCGGCCGATTTGCGATCCACGGGTTGCGTAAATTCGATTTCAAACCCATCGGGCATGGCCCGTACGGCCTTCATTTCGAACGGCGTTTTTTCATTCCAGACCAAGCGTTGCAGCCCTTCGCTGGCTTCACCGGCGGAGCCCCAGCCCCGGTTGGTTTCACCGACGAACAGTGATCCGTCTTTACCCCAGGCCATCCGCAGGACGCCTGACTGGAAACCCGCCCGGAAATCGAAGGAAGCTCCCTGGTATTCATCGTTAATTTTTTCCATGAACACCCGCATGATCTTCGACTGCCCCTGATCACCGACCAGTACCTGTCCGGCGAACGGACCGAAATTACCCTGAGGAATTTCGAGAATTTCGGAGTTGGAAATACCCTGGATACCGTGGGGTAACCAAACGGCGGGCAATTGCAGAGCCGGGAATTTCTCTTTCAGCGTGTATAAAGGAATCGGCGTTTCGTCGACCACGTTCTCGGGTTTGATGGCCCGACCATTGGCATCGCGACGACGACGGGAATCCACAATCGCGTACACCTCCTCCTGCTTGATCTTCACGGGTGAGTTCGGCAGGTCCGACCAGCGTAAGCCTGCCGGGTGACCCACCCAAGCTCCTTTTTTCAGGTGCCATACGCCACCCGAACCAATCCAGTCGCCCTGGTTATCGCTGTAGAATAATTCACCGTCGATGATACCCAAACCGCAGGGCGAGCGTACGCCCGTAGCCCAGGGTTTCATTTGCCCGTCTTCGGTAATGTTCATCACCCAACCCCGCCAGGGGACGCGACTTTCGCCCGCCCACCATTCTTCGTTACCAAAAGCCACGTTGCCCGAAACAAAGAAGCTACCGTCCGGAGCAATTTTAGGACCGAAACTGTACTCGTGATAGTGTCCAGACAAAGGCCAGGCGTATACCGTTTCCAGTACATCGGCTTTGCCGTCCTTATCCGTATCGGTTAGTTTAGTGAGCTCCCCGCGTTGGGCACAGTACAAAGAGCCGTTTTTATAAACCAGACCCAGTATTTCGTGCAGACCGCTCGCAAACTTGCGGAAGAATGGCCGACGGCTGGTCGGGTTTTCGACAATATAAATATCACCCCGGCGGGTGGATACGCCCAAGTCTCCGTTGGGCAATACGGTCATTCCGCCTACTTCCAACAGTGTACCTTCAGGAGCGGGTACGCGAAAGATGCGGAAAAAATCTTCTTCTTTGGGTGATTCCTGAGCCACGGCGAGCGTAGTCGTCAGTGCCAGCGAAGCCAGCATCGACGCCCGACGGAACCAGGAAGTATGCAGTAAAGCCATAACGATTGCTTAGAATAAAAGGGAGTAACTGAGTTTTCCACTACGCATGGGCACGAGCAGTTCCTGCTGGCCATTCACCTGACGAATCAGGGGTTTCACACCACCTTCCAACTGGATGTAGTAGGCTTTATCACCAATCAGGTACAACTGATCACTGAGCGTTTGAATACGCTCGGCCTGAGCCAGACGGGCGTACAGATCAGCGGCTGGTTTTTCTACCGTAATCTCACGTTTCACGCCTTCCCGACCGGGCAATACCTGAATGGCATCCTCTACCATCGAACCGTAGCTCTGGTAGCGGAACGTCGGCTGATTTTCCTTCAGCGTATAGCCTTTCGGACGGAACTGACTGCCCACCGTATCCGCGACCCAGGCGGCCTGCGGCGAAGACAGACGACTCAGGCTCAAAGCCGGTACACCGAACCGTTGCACCATACCCGTAGGCCGTGAAGAGCCATCGCCCCGACTGTTCCACATGGGCGTAGCATCGAGAAATTCCCCTTTCCAGACTTGCACCAGGGCTCCCTTGTCAAGATCGTAGGTATAGTGAACCTCCTGCGGACTACCTACCGAAATGGCATGCGTGACGCGTACCCGCTCCCGACCATTGGGAACGTCCATGAAACTACGGTGCACAATGGGGTTAGCCGCTTCAATCAGGATGGGGCCATTTTCGTTACCCGTCATGCCTTCCGCATTCCCATCCCCCAGGTAAAAGGGACGCAGGCCCGTACCCGAAATCATCAGTCCGAGCGAAGGTGCACCGCGACCGTTGAGTTTGGAATAGACCAGTTCAATCGGCACATTCCCGGCGGGTAGTTCTACCGTTACGGGAGCACTCCGCATGGTCCAATCACCGACCGATTTACCGTTTACTTTCAAGGCGGTAAAACCATTGACGCCCACCACCTGCATCGTGTACGAACCCGCTTCTTTGACTTGCAGCGTGCCCTTGTACTGAATCAGGAAGTTACTTGGCGTGGAAACGACACCAGCCGACAGGGATTTGGCATTTCCTTTCGAAGCGGGCGTAGCCGTCTTCAGATCGGGTTCCTTGTCGTAAGCACCGGTGTATACTTGATAGGTCAGAGAGGTTAAAGCGGGACGAGGTGTATCGTACGCAGTGTATTGAATATTACGGAAAGCCACCGCTCCGTGATCGCCCTGAATCAGGATCGGGCCACGGGCTACTTCATTATTGGCCAGCGGACCCCGCGTGGGACCGGAAAGCTCTACGTTTTCGTGGATGGCCACACCATTGAGTTCGAGTCGGACGATACGGGCATTTTCAACCTTTACGCCTTTGGCATCAAAACGAGGAGCCTGAAAGGAGATCCGCAGGTGTTGCCACAGACCGGGAGCCTTGCTGGCGTTTTGCCGGGCGGCCTGGCCTTCGTAACCTTCTTTACCCGCTCCGCGTTTGTCATCCCAGCGTTGGTAGATGGAACCGTTGTCACCGATTTTAGCTCCTTTGACGCCCCAGCTGTCCATGAGCTGGATTTCGTAACGACCCTGCAGGTAAATGCCTGAGTTGGAACCTTTGGCCATCAGGTAGTCAAGCTCCAGATCGATGTCTCCGTGTTCGAGCGTAGAAAGCAGGTTGGCTTTATTTTTCTCGTTGGGAAGATTGACCAGTATACCCGAGCCTTTACTCGTACTGAGTGTGGCCGACAGGGGTGCTGAAGCGTCCCCTACAATCTGCCAGTTCGAACCATTCGGTTTCTTGAAGGCACTCAGATCGGTCAGCTTCAAGGCCTGCCCCGTGGGCGTCTGCTGCGCCCAAACACCGGAGTGAAGCACGCAGCCGACCATCAACCCCCAGAGCAGAGGTTTATACGGTTGTTTCAATTGCATGATGGTAAAATGTTGAATAAAAGGCGGCAAGTAGAAAAAAAGAGGATTAACGTTCGTAGCATACGTTGCTCCGTCCGTTAATCCTCCCATCAATCCCTTATTGAGCAGGATAACCTGGGTTTTGCTTCAGGTTCGGGTTCGCTGCCAACTGACGCTGCGGCAGCGGATACAGGTTTTTGTTTTGATCACCGCTCGGCGTGTGATCCCACCAGCTGGCGGTCACAAATTTGCCAAAGCGAATCAGATCCGTCCGGCGTTTGCCTTCGAAGATGAACTCGCGACCACGTTCGGCCAGCATTTCATCCAACGTCAGCGTAGCCGTCGTGTAGGCTTCTTTCTCGAAATCAGCGGCGGAGAAGGCCCGCTTGCGAACATCGTTGACCAGTTTAACGGCTTCAGCCGTAGCCGTACCACCGCTTTTCCGCATGAGGGCTTCGGCTTTGTTGTAATAGATTTCTGACAGACGGTACAAGGCCCAGTCGTTGCTCCAGTACTTCGTCTCGGACTGACGGCCCGGACGGTACTTATTGAAACGAGCACCGCTGTTTTCTTCACCCGTAATCATGGAAGAAGCCGTTCCGTTTTCACTCGCCCGACGGATTTCCTTCACGAATACGAGTTGCTTATCTTTGTATTCTTCCGTACCCAATACCGGACGGGTAGGATCAGCCGCGTAGAATTGGGGGCCAATTAAAAACCACTGTTTCTTGCGAAGATCCGTATCCTTGAAGGCATCGTAAGCGGATGGGATCACCACTACCCCATTGTTTCCGTTAGCATCACCGTCGTAGATAAACCGCTGGTTGAAGTGGTAGAAGTCACCACTCCAGCCACAACGCGTGGGTGTCAACTGAGCATCGTATACGAGTTGAAACAGGATTTCTTTGGAGTTATCGTTCGTATTGTTGTAGGTAGAAACCAGATCCTGATCCAATACCGGAGCTCCGTTTAGACCTCCCGTCTGACCGCTGATGATCTTGTCACAAGCCGCAATACACTCATCCCAACGAGCTTTCCCTGACCATACTTCGGCGTTCAGGTACAGCTCAGCCAGCATGGAGTACCCAGCGGCTTTCGTAATCCGACCAATGTATTTTTTCTCCAGGTTGGGCAGCAAATCAACGCTTTCGGTTAATTCCTTTTCCACGAAAGCGAAGACTTCGGCCCGGGGACGCGTCTCGGGACTCGTTGGCGTTCCTACCGTGGTTACGATGGGAATATTACCGTACATGTCCATGAGCTTCATGTAGTGATACGCCCGGAACACCCGCAGTTCAGCAATGAACGCATTCTTCTCCGCTTCACTTACCCCGGCTTTCGCGAAATCCACGCGGCTAAAATCGCCTAGGGCATTGTTACAGAAACCTACCCCCGTAAACATTAGGCTGTAAGGATTCCACACGGTGTTTTCGGTATATGACCAGCTATGACCGTGCAGACGAATCCACTGGGCATCATCGTAGCCGTGGCGACCTTTTTGTGGCCAGGCTAACTGATCGGCCGAAAGTTCGGTAATCCGCCAGTGACCGTTCTGTCCCGTCGGAGCCGTCCAGGCGTTGGCGTGCGTATACGGACGCAGTACGGCTGAAAGAATTTCCTGACGGTTATTATAATATGCAGAAGCATCAATTTCATTATACAGCGTTTCGTCCAGATTGGTACAGGCATTCGTACCCGAGAGAATCGCCAGCAAGCTAGCATACACCAGCCCTTTATAGTAACGTTTCATGAATGCGTTCGAAATTAGAATTGAACATTAAGACCAAGCGTGTACGACTGCGTACGGGGATAGAAACCACGACCGTCGATACCAGGATCCAGTCCGACATCATTGATTTCCGGATCCATACCACGGTATTTCGTGATCGTCAACAGGTTACGGCCCGTAGCGTAGATACGCAGATTCTTGATTACGGGTGAGTTGAATCGCCAGTTATAACCCAGCGTTACGTTGTCCAGCTTCACAAATCCACCCGGCTCGAGGTAGTAATCCGAATACTGAAGCGCATCGTTGATCTGGTTGTTACGGCCCAGGGCATCTTTCAAGACGTTCGTGGGCAAGTACACTTTATTGCCGAAGAATACCTGTTGCAGGTTCAGGATGTCATAACCCAGCTTACTGCGGAAGAAGACCGTCAAATCGAAGTTTTTGTACTGCAGACGGTTGTTCCAGGATAG